>JAMPIU010000053.1 GCA_023667845.1 Dehalobacter sp.
AAAGCACTCGGTGTCAGGCGTAGCTCCGTTCGACTTGCATGTGTTAGGCACGCCGCCAGCGTTCGTCCTGAGCCAGGATCAAACTCTCCATAAAAACTATTTACGGAGCTTGATTCAGCTCTTGTTTTACTAAAATTCATTGACGAGTCTAGCTTTTTAATTCATTCTTGTTGTTCAGTTTTCAATGACCTTTTGGCTCGCTGTGTCCCGAGCGCTTAGTTATAATAACAAAGTTACCGGAACCTTTCAAGCATCTTAATCCCAGTTTAAACATCACTAGGTCAAGAATGCTTCGTTTTTTCTACAAAATTCTACGAATATCTAAAGGATAATCATTTTCTTAATTAAATATTCATTTATATTAATCTTCTCTGGATTTCATGGTAGGAAATAAGATAACGTCCCTGATAGAGGCTGAATCTGTCAGAAGCATGACGAGCCTGTCAATCCCAATGCCAAGTCCGCCTGTAGGCGGAAGTCCATATTCAAGCGCTTGAAGAAAGTCTTCATCCATCATGTGCGCCTCATCGTCACCCTTTTCTCTTTCCAGAACCTGTTTTTCAAATCTCCCTCTCTGATCAATGGGGTCATTTAACTCCGAGAACGCATTTCCTGCCTCTCTACCATAAATAAATACCTCAAACCTGTCCGTATACTCAGGATTTTCTGCATTTCTTTTAGCGAGAGGAGAAATTTCTACAGGATGACCGATGATAAAAGTTGGTTGAATAAGTTTTGGTTCAACAAATTCTTCAAAAACCTCATTGATAATTTTGCCCTTGGTTTCCAGGGCATTAATTTGCAGCCCTTTCTCCATGGCAACTTTTCTGGCTTCTTCATCGGTTTCAATTTGGGTAAAATCTATTCCAGCATACTCTTTAATTGCGTCAAGCATCGGCAAGCGGCGCCAGGGCTTCGCGAAATTAATCTTCTCACCCTGATAAGTAACTTCCTGGGTATGAAGAACTTTCTCCACAATATAAACGATCATATCCTCTGTAAGGTTCATAATATCTTCATAATTTGCATAAGCCTGATATAGTTCCATCATGGTAAATTCAGGGTTATGCTTAATTGAAATTCCTTCATTTCGGAAATTACGGCCAATTTCAAATACCTTTTCAAAACCGCCCACAATCAGCCTCTTAAGCGGAAGTTCCAGAGCTATCCTCATGTATAACTGCATATCAAGCGCGTTATGATGCGTAATAAAAGGCTTTGCAGTCGCACCGCCTGCGATCGGAAGCAGCGTAGGCGTCTCAACCTCCAGAAATCCTTTCTCTTCCAGGTATTCACGCATCGTTCTGATAATTTTATTTCTGGTGATAAATGTTTCCTTCACTTCTGCATTCATAATCAAATCAAGATAACGCTGACGGTAACGGATATCGACGTTGGTAAGCCCATGAAACTTTTCCGGCAGCGGTCTCAGCGATTTTGATAGCAATGTAATATCCTCAGCCTTTATTGAAATCTCGCCTCTTTTGGTACGGAAAACGCTGCCGCGGACGCCGATAATATCACCAATATCAAACGTCTTTATCGTGTCAAACATTTCTTCGCCGAACGCATCAACCCGAATATAGATCTGGATTTTCCCCTGAAGGTCTTGAATGTGCACGAAAAGAACTTTCCCTTGATCTCTTTTGGACATGATTCTTCCGGCCGCGCTGACATCCTGCCCTTCCAGCTCATCAAAATTCTCAATAATGCCCTGTGATAAATGGGTTCTCAAGTAATGGTCTGCATAGGGTTCAATACCTTTCGCCCTGAGATTGTCCAGCTTGTCCAAGCGAATACGCATCAGTTCATTAATATCCAGATTTTCCATCGTTTTTTCCCCCAACATCTGTTTCAGTTCAATACTATATTATACCAAACGAGGCTATCCAACTAGTACCCCGTAAACACTATCCAGCCCGTAACACCATCACGCGGTATTACGGGCTAAAATTCAGCTTCATTTTGTTGAAATGGACCATTGAACGAACAAATTTTTAATAGAAAGCAGCAAATAAACTAGCGGATATCTACAATTTCATAACGAAGCATTCCTGCCGGAACATTAACCTCAACAACGCTGCCTTTAATTTGTCCAAGAACAGCTTTGCCAACCGGTGATTCATTGGAAATTTTATTGACTGCCGGATCTGCCTCTGCCGAGCCGACGATGGTATACTCTTCTTCGTCCCCATATTCAACATCTTTTAACAGTACTGTACTTCCTATGGCAACATGGTCTTTTTCATCATTGTCGTCAATGACTCTGGCATTTCTCAGCATTTTCTCGAGAGTAATGATCCTGCCTTCGATAAAAGCCTGTTCATTTTTAGCATCTTCATATTCTGAGTTTTCGGATATATCTCCAAACTCAATGGCTTGTTTAATCCTTTCAGCAACTTCTCTCCTTCTTTGGGTCTTTAGAATCTCCAGTTCTTCTTCCAGTTTCTTCAAACCATCAAGTGTTAAAATGACTTCTTTTTCGGGCATAAAAAATACCCCTCCCTCTTTCTCTTATGAGGTAATTTTTTTGAATCCTTTTATGTGAGACATTATATACACAAGTAAAATAAAATATACACTGTAAATCTCTTCCTAGCTTTTTAATACTCGTAATTATAAGGAACCTCCATTTTATTGTCAAGCAAATTTACTTAATATTTTGATAGCCGGATCAATGGTCCGGGCATTCCATCGCGTAAATGCCTGAAAACAACGTCTTCATTTCCTGGTAACTTTTGATTTTCATGATCTGGTTCCGGTACTCTGCTGCTTTCCTCATACCCTTGATATACCAGGAAGCGTGTTTGCGGATCTCCTGTACGCCGGTTCTTTCGCCTTTATATTCAATAATCTTTTCAAAATGCTGAATAAGTATTCTAAGTTTTTCTCTATTGCCAGGTTCCTGTGGAAGTGTTTCCGTATCGAGATAATATTGGGATCTGCCAATCAGCCATGGATTTCCTAAAGCTCCCCTCGCTATCATGACTCCATCGCATCCGGTAAGCTGAATCATTTTCAGCGCATCTTCCGGAGATAGAACATCCCCATTCCCAATCACAGGTATGCCAATTCTTGCTTTAATTTTACTGATCCATTCCCAGTCAGCCTTGCCGGAATAATATTGTTCTCTGGTCCGGGCATGAACTGTCAGCATGCTGACTCCTGCCTGCTCTAACATTGGCGCCAGTTCAAGCGCAACGATAGTGGAGCTATCCCATCCCAGGCGGATTTTAACGGTAACAGGAACCCTAACAGCCTTTACCACTTCGGAGACAATTTCTATCGCTAACGGAATGTTTCGAAGAAGGGATGCTCCTTCACCATTTTTCACAATCTTTGGTGTCGGACATCCCATATTAATGTCTATGATATCAGCTCCATATGTTTCAGCTATTTCAGCTGCTCTGGCCATTGGGACAGGTTCGGATCCAAAAAGCTGAACAATTCGGGGTTCTTCTTCTCCTTTTAGATCAAGCATTTTAAATGTCTTGGCATTATGATGCAGCAGTGCTTTATCGCTGATCATTTCCGTTATGACGTATTTGCCGCCTGTGAGCCGGATGATTTCCCGAAAGGCCTTATCCGTTATCCCTGCCATCGGGGCCATAAAAACAGGCTTATCTGACAAATAATACTTCCCTAATTTCATTTTTACCTCAATGTATATAATTACCGTAAATTTCTTTCATAAATATACAAAAGTCCTTCCAACGTTAAAAAAGGATCAATCATATCGATCATTTTGGAATCCCCGGCAATCAGTTCAGCCAGACCCCCGGTTGCAATAACTTTAATTTTTCCGCCAAGTTCTTTTTTCATCAGCTCGACAATACGGTCAATCTGCCCGCAAAATCCATGATATATTCCCGCTTGCATACCGTTGACTGTATTTTTGCCGATGACGTTTTTGGTCTTAATAATCTCTACTCTAGGCAATTTTGAAGCTTTTTGGTAGAGCGCCTCAGTGGAAATCCCGATTCCAGGTGCAATCGCGCCTCCTAAGTACTCTCCCTTTTCACTGACGGCGCAAAAAGTTGTTGCCGTACCAAAATCAACAATAACTAATGGCCCGCCATACTTGGTATAGGCAGCAACAGCGTTGACAATCCTGTCTGCACCGAGCTCCCTGGGATTATCAATATTAATGGAAATGCCCGTCTTCACGCCCGGGCCAACAATAATAGGGGTTACGCTGAAATACTTTTTGATCATCTGTTCCAGCGCAGGCGTCACAGGCGGTACAACCGAAGAAATAATAGCCCCAGATATATTGCTGAAAGACCAATCGTGAAAACTAAATAAATTTTTAATTGTCGACGCATATTCATCCGATGTATTGTTTTTTTCCGTAGAAATTCTCCAGTAATGCATAAGCTCACGGTCCTGGTAAACACCAAGTACAATATTCGTATTCCCGATATCGATGACCAGAATCATTGTACCCGCCTCCTTTACAACCGGATAAGTGCAGATTATATTTTTTCAGTAGAATGAAGGTGCTTCTGAATAGACGGTTTAAAATCATCAACGACCATTGAGAAATCAATCGCTTCGACCGAATGCGTAAGCCTGCCTACTGAAATAATGTCCACTCCTGTCTCGGCAATTTGACGCACTGTGTCTTCCCTAACTCCTCCAGACGCCTCTACGACAACCCGGTGGTTAATATACTGAACCGCTGTTTTCATATCCTGCAGGGACATATTATCAAGCATAATCACGTCAACGCCGCTCAGAACGGCTTCCCGTACCTGTTCCAGCGTTTCACATTCAACCTCTATTTTAACCATATGGCCAACTTTTGTTTTAATTTTTTGAACAGCCTCAGCCAGATTTCCGATTGCGTCCAGATGATTATCCTTAAGCATAACGGCATCATACAAACCAAAACGGTGGTTCGTTCCTCCGCCGACCCTGACAGCGTATTTCTGCAAGTTTCTCATACCCGGCATCGTTTTGCGCGTATCTGTGACCTTAACGCCTAAATCAGATACAAGTTCGACAAATCTTCTTGTAATACTAGATATTCCTGAAAGATGCTGAATGAAATTAAGTACAGTTCTTTCAGCTTGAAGGATTCCTGCCAGTGAACCATTAATTTTCATGATCAGGGTCCCTGGTCCGATACTGTCTCCGTCTTCAACCTGTATCTGAACGTCTAGGCACGGATCTATCTTCTTAAAAGTCATCTCAGCAATAAAAAGGCCGCAGACAATCCCATGTGCTTTGGCATAGATTCTGGCTTCACTCTGGTAATCTTCAGGAATGATCAGCGTACTGATATCTCCGGTACCAATATCTTCTTTTAAAGCACGTTCAATCAATTCTTCATATTGAAACGTAGCGAACATGATGATCCCCCTTCATATAGACAGAATGCTTTTGCCAGTATTCCTCCGCATTCGGGAAATCCCGTCGGAAATGACCCCCTCTGCTTTCTTCACGTGCCAAAGCAGCCTTGATAATCACCATTCCAATCGCAAGCATATTGCCAAGCTCGAGTTCCGGTACTTCAGAATGGGGGTTAAACCGTTCCATCAATTGATTTAATTCCGCCTGTGCCTGCCGCAAATGTTCTTCATCCCGAATGATTCCGACTTTATCCCATAAAATATTCTGCAGTTCTTCTTTCAGAGTAGCCGGGTCTGCAGCGGAATCCCGGACATCACATTCACCGGGGTAGCCTTCATACGGCAAAACATCTTCCGGGTTGGGCATTTCGCCAATCTTCTGATTGATTGTATCAGAAATGGTTGAAGCAAATACTAATCCGTCCAACAAGGAGTTGCTGGCGAGCCTGTTGGCACCATGAACGCCATTACAGGCACATTCACCGCAAGCAAAAAGATTTGGCAAATTCGTTTCACCAAATTCATTGATGCGGACTCCGCCCATTAAGTAATGCGCAGCAGGGCCAACCGGTACTGGATCTGTAGAAATATCAACGCCATAATTCAGACAGGTTTTATAGATTCCTGGAAACCTTTGTTCGACTTTGGAGTGTCCCATCGGGCTGAAATCGAGATAGACCTGTCCTGTCTGCATCTGCTTCCAGATCTCCCTTGATACAACATCCCTCGGAGCAAGCTCTTTACCGGGAACACCCTCCATAAAACGTTCTCCACGTGAGTTCACCAGTACAGCTCCCTCTCCTCTGGCTGCCTCCGAAATTAAAAAATTGGGTGCTCCCGGTAGCAGCAGGGCCGTGGGATGGAATTGAATAAATTCCATATCCATAAGTTCGGCTCCTGCCCGATAAGCAGCAGCTATCCCGTCTCCTGTCGCAACCGCAGGATTGGTCGTATGCTTATACATCTGACCTGCACCGCCCGTGGCCAGGATAACGGCTTTAGCCAGCCATATTTCCATTGCCAAGGTAATATTGTTGAGCACCAGAGCTCCGCAGACCTCTGCTTTACTGTTCTTAACAAAGTCAATTAAATAATAGTTTTCTTTAACGGTAATCGGGCTGGAATGCACAACTTCTACCAGGGCACGTTCTATTTCTCCGCCGGTGGCATCACCGTGAGCATGTAGTACCCTGCTTTTGCTATGGGCACCTTCCCGCGTAAAGTCCAGTTTATTATTGCTTTCATCAAATTTGGTGCCAAAATCAATCAGCTTACTGACACACTCCGGTCCTTTCTCAGCCAGGATCTTGACTGCTTTCAGGTTGCATAGCCCTGCTCCGGCTTTAATGGTATCGCCATAGTGAAATTCAGGAGAGTCATCCTCATTAAGAGCAACGGCAATACCTCCCTGGGCATGCTCAGTGTTGCTTGCCATCACATCTTTCTTGGTCAGAACGGTTACTTCATATTTGGGACAAAGTTTGATTGCTGCAAACAATCCCGCAATTCCGCTTCCGAGAATAAGCACTTCGGTCTGAAAGATCTCAAGCTTATCCTTGTCCCAGGGAATCAGATATTCATTCTCATTCATATCTCTTACTCATCCTCAATGTTATATGTTCATTATTGGACGGCCAGCATTCTTTCCAGCGCGCAGACCGCCTTCTCTCTGATTTCTTTTGACACAGTAACGACCGGTACCATGTTTGAAAGGGCATCCTTGACCTTCTGCAAGCTGATCTTTTTCATATTCGGGCAGATCATATATGCTGAAGCCATATAAAATTGTTTTCCAGGACAGCGTTTAGTAAGTTCATGCAAAATGCCACATTCCGTTCCAATAATAAATTCGGTGTCCGTCGAATCTTCTGCATACTTAATAATTCCGGCAGTAGAGCCAACATAATCGGCTTCCCGCCAGACTTCCTCGCGGCATTCAGGATGAACCAGAACTTTTGCTCCCCGATGTTCCTCCCGCGCCTTTAAGATATCCTCCCTGGCGAGCCTATGATGGGTCGGACAGAATCCCGGCCACAGGTTAATCTTTCTGTTCGTTTTGGCTGCAATATATCCGCCGAGGTTGCCGTCAGGCACAAACAGGATCTCCTCTTTTCCAAGAGATTGAACAATTTTCTCTGCATTGGATGATGTACAGCAAATATCGCTTTCGGCTTTCACCTCTGCGGATGAATTAACATAACAGACCACCTTTACACCGGGCAATTTGGCCTTCGCCTCTCTGAGCCGGTTTGCTTCGACCATGTCAGCCATTGGGCAGCCGGCCGAAGGTTCGGGAAGCAGGACAGTCTTCTCCGGGGATAGGATTGCAGCACTTTCTGCCATAAAATGGACCCCGCAGAATACGATGACATCTGCATCTGTCCGGGCAGCCTGCTGGGCGAGCTGAAGTGAATCTCCGACAAAATCCGCAATATCCTGAATGTCCCCCGGCTGGTAATAATGGGCAAGAATTACCGCTTTTCTTTGCTTGCGCAGAGCATTTATATCATTGATCAGCTGATCTTTGCGTTCGCCATTATCCATTTATCAGCCTCTCCTTTCGCTCGTAGACCTTTTTCTAATTCTATTCTTCGACATAAAATGTGTCAAGCCTGTACGCCGTGCACTTCAACATCATCGATTCTGGCCGGCTGGTTCTTTTCGTCGACAAAAACAATTTTCGGTGTATATCCTTTGCTTTCTTCATCGGAAAACAGCCCATAGGAAATAATAATCACCTGATCCCCGACCTGGACCAGCCTGGCTGCTGCTCCATTTAGACAGATTATTCCGGAATTCTCCTCTCCTGGAATAACATACGTTTCCAGCCTTGCTCCATTATTCAGGTTAACGACCTGAACTTTCTCATTTTCCAGAATATCGGCCTGCTCCATCAGGCTGCGGTCTATCGTTATGCTTCCCACATAATTCAGGTTGGCTTCAGTAACCCTGGCTTTATGGATCTTTGATTTCATCATATTTCTGAACATTTTTTCTCACACCTCCACGACAATATTATCAATCAAGCGCGTTGTGCCAAAACGTACGGCAAGAGCAATCACAACAGGGCAGTCAATACTGTCGACAGCTGCAAGATTGTCCGCTTTTCTTATTTCTACATAATCAATTTTCCCGTTTGATTCACTGCTTATTCTCTGTCTGATCTCTTCTCTGACAACTTCAGCGCAGGTCTCACCTTCAATAATTCGTGCCTCCGCTTCCTGCAATGAACGGAACAACACCGGGGCTTGCCTCCGGTCTTCACTGCTCAAATAAGCGTTTCTGGAACTCTTGGCGAGTCCATCGCTTTCTCGGACCGTCGGGAAGGCCACGATTTTAACAGAGCTATTTAAATCTTTTGTCATTTGTTTGATGACAGCAACCTGCTGGTAATCTTTTAAGCCAAAATAGGCTTCATCAGGTTGAATAATATTAAAAAGTTTTGTCACAACAGTTGCTACTCCCTGAAAGTGTCCCTGACGGCTGGCTCCGCAGAGGACCTCGGTGATCTGGTATACCTGAACTGCCGTAAGGCTTTTTCCGTCCGGATACATTTCCGCGACCGAAGGAGCAAATAACAAGTCTACTCCTGCCTGTTCGGCGAGTCCCGAATCCCTGGCAAGATCACGCGGATATTTCTCATAATCCTCATTGGGACCAAACTGTAAGGGATTCACAAATATACTCATCACAATATAGGTTTTTTTGTGATTCGGATCCTGATTTCTGGCTATTTTGACCATGGACAGATGGCCTTCATGCAAGAAGCCCATCGTGGGTACAAGGACAACAGCTTTTCCCTGCTGTTTGGCTGATGCTATTTTTTCTCTTGTTTCAGCTATTTTTTCGGCAATGATCATTGCTTTGTTTCCTTTCCTAAGTCATTCAAAAGTTCTTCCAGGTCATTTAAACCTTCTGGGTGATAGGATACCCTATCCAACAGTTTTTTTTCTTTTCCCAATTCCAAGGCCAACTTCCCAAGCTCTCTGTAGACCGTCCTCATCTCTTCAGGCATGCTCTGGAGATGTCTTGCGACCACTCCGGCATCTCCCCTGGCAATTGGCCCTGTAAGCGCCCCAGGCAGCCCCAGTTTGTCTATATTCCGGCAGGACCCGTCTAACAGCGGCAATAAGGCAGCCAAGGCGTCTTCGCGCTCTATTCCGGCTTGCTCAAATAGTTTGACTGCCAGTAGGACCAGCGAAACAAGATAGTTTGAGACAACAACTGCTCCGGCATGATACAGGCTTTTTTTCATCGGATTAATTTTTAGCGGGATTCCGCCTAATAACATAACCAGTTTCTCCCCTTGGCGCTCAACCTCCGGACTGCTGCCTTCTATGCCAAAATAGGTTCCCTTCATGACGGAAACCGCGGTATCAATATTTGCAAAGGCCTGCAGTGGATGCAGAGACAGGTAGCCGACAGGCAGTACAGGATCCTGACACATGACCCCCGAAGGTAAAGACCCTGAGCAGTGGATCCAGATTTGACCTGGTTTAATATCCCTCTCCTGAGAAAGTCTGGCTGCTGCTTCTTCAATGTTGCAATCCTGAGTCGTAATAAAAATCAGATCTGACTCCATCACAAGCTGCCTCAATCCAAGCTGCTCTTTTGGCAAGTATCTCCGAAAATGATCATATGACCTTTTGCCGCGGGTATGGACTCCGATACACTCCAGCCCTGCTTTCTCCAACAGAATCGCCAGAGATGTCCCGACCACGCCAGTTCCGATGATTCCAAATTTTATCGTATTTTCTGACAACAAAAATACACCTCACATGGTGAAGGTGTATTGTTATAAACGAATTCAACAACTACCCTGCCTTCACCGTCCCAGTAGTAATAATCCAAGCGGTTGATGCACGATCCGATCAGTCATAAAAAATAGCCGAACTGCTACGGTACAACCCTATACAGATGTCGTCTGCAGCTTACTCTTTAGTATATGATAAAGAAGAGAAATAATAAAGAAAAATAATTTTACTTAACACGTATTGATCTTATTTATACCTATATTTTAATTTTTTTAATAAGTCCTTCGCCTTGAACAGTTCCGATTACTCTTCCTGACTGCAGAATATAATCCGGTGCTATTTCTCTTAGCGGAGCCAGTACGAACTCTCTTTGTTCCATAAAGGGATGTGGAATTGTCAGTTTTTCAGTCTGAATCACGTAATCCTGATAGGAAAGAATATCGATATCAATGGTGCGCGGCCCCCAATGAGTCAGTCGTTTTCTTCCTAGAGACATTTCAATTTGCTGGCAGACCTCAAGCAGTTCGTAAGGATCCAGCTCCGTTTCAATGCCAATGGCCATATTCAGGAAAGGTGACTGGTCAACATTGCCCCAGGGTTCAGTCTCATAGAGGCTGGAAATACGCTGAATCATAATCCCTGAAGTATCCATCAACATATTGAGTGCCCGATCCAAATATTCCTTGCGGTCTCCTTCATTGCTCCCCAAACTTAAAAATGCTCTCATCTTTTTTCTCCCGTATGATTTCTACGGATATATCCTTAAGAATTCCGGAAACCGGGGCATTTGGCTTATGTACCTCTACCCGGACGCCTGAACAGCAAAATCCGGTTGTAATTTCCAAGGCTATTTTTTCGGCAAGTGTTTCAATCAGCTGATAACGCTGATCAAGGACACAATTTTTGACTACTTGATAGACTTCAGCATAATTGACAGTCTCCACCAGATTGTCCTGCATACTGACCGGTTTTTTCAGGAAGATGTCCACGTCAATCAGAAATCTTTGGCCAAGAACCCGCTCCTCCTCCATCACCCCATGGTAAGCATAAAACTCCATACCACGCAGGTGAATGACATCACTTTCCTTCATAATCTTCTCCTCTTTTTCGACGTATCACTAGGTCAGTGATAAGCGCAGCCTTTTTGTTTTCGGGAACATCATGCACACGCAGAATATCTGCTCCGGCAACAATTCCGAGCGTCCCCAGAGCAATCGTCGGTTCGAGCCTTTGATCAACCGGAAGGTTCAAGGTCCGTCCAATCACGGATTTGCGGGATACTCCCAAAAGAAGAGGACACCCTAGCGATTTGAATTCTTCCATCCGGCTTAAGACTTCCATATTCTGTTCCGGTGTTTTTCCAAACCCAATTCCGGGATCGACAATAATTTGATTCTGCGTCAATCCGCAGTCTAGAGCCATTTCAATGCTACGCTCCAGGAATGACAATATTTCACCCATCATATTCTTATATTCTGTATGATCCTGATTATGCATTATCACGACCGGAGCTTGATATTCTGCAATAACGCGGGCCATTTCAGGATCTTTCTGCAAACCCCAGATATCATTAATGATATGGGCCCCCAACCGCAAAGACTTGGCTGCAACAGCTGCTTTTTGGGTATCAATCGATATTGGAACCGGACTGACCGGAATAAGAGCTTTAAGTACCGGTTCAAGTCTTGCCCACTCTTCTTCGGCACTGATCCCCCCATATCCCGGGCGGGTGGACTCTCCACCAATATCAAGCATATCAGCACCGTCGGCAACCATTTTTTCCGCCTGCTTTAAAGCATTTTCGATATTGTCAAATTTTCCGCCGTCGGAAAAAGAATCCGGCGTTACGTTTAATATTCCCATGATCAGAGTCTTTTGACCCCAAATGAGATTTTTTCCCCTGCAATCGATGGTTCCGGCCGGAGGTTCCTCCAAATAGGCCATTAGCTTGCGTAAGGACTGAGCGAGGGACTGGAACTCCGCGGACATCGTCGCCAGTTTGTCCGCAAGTTTGGTTAACTGCTTATAGTTACCAAGAAGTAATACATCGCCTTCCGGTGATCCGCTGTCGAGCAAATCTTTATGGACAGCTGCATCCCCACCTAAGGAGAGCATTTCCTGTTTCAGAATCAAAGCTACCGGAGCTGGTACATTCTCCAGCTTGATCGGTTTGGTCAAAGCCTTGCCATTCATATATGGAAGACCACCAAGATCAACGCCAACCTGGCTGAGGGCTCTTTCAGCCTGCAGCAGGCTATCTATTTTGAGCCATCGCAAATTGTACGCCTTCAAATCCTTCACTCCTTTTCCGCCTTAATTAATGAATTCATTTTTCAGGCGCTCACCTGTTATCAGGTTATCCCTTCTTTACCTCCGAAGCGTACTCGAAGGTATAGCTTCCTTTAAAGGATGGAATTGTCACCGTTTCGCGGGTTATTTCAACTTTTCTGCCAAATTGTTTCAAATCAATCGCGACCATATTCGTCAAATAGTCGAGTAGATCATCCTGCTTGCCAATAGCCAGGATTTCATACGTGGTTCCGCCAATCCTGCTGATCGGAACTGAATTCACCAGGATTGTCGCTGTCCCGCTGATAACAATCGAAGTCGAAGCAACAATCCGCTGACCATTAATGCTGATCGCTTCTGCTCCTGCCAGTCGCAGGACATTCACGATCCCGCGCAGCTCATCCGTACTCAGTGGAATAACTGCATCAGTATCCGGACCGCTGTCTTTGACAATCATCTTAACCCCAGATCCGGTAACAGCGATGGTTCCGTCAGCGATTTTAAGCTGATCCAGTCTTGCCTTAAGATAGGGATTCTCACTGTTTCTATTCCTATATTTTTCCAGCTCTGCAGATATTCGATTATATTCTTCCTGCAAAGAATTGTTTTCATCCTGCAAGGTTTTCATCACTGTATCGGTCTGCTCAACTCTTTGCTGCTGAATTTTTTCCGCACTGTCCACTTCTCTTTGCGCCTGGAACTGAAGGGAAATCAAAAAGCCAATCGCTACGGCAGCAATCGTCGCAACTGTTATGACATGTTTGTTTATCAAGTCTAACCCTCCTTGACAGGCTGTGCATACTTATAACTGTACTGATTAGCAGCAGGCACTGTGACAGATCCCTTAGGTATTTCCAGTTTACGGGTTATGCCGTATTGTTGCTGATATTCCCCGAGCATGTCCCATACGTAAAACTGAAGAGCCGACTTTAAGTTATCCTGATTGCCGATCGCCACGATGTTATACGGTGGCATCTGTCTTGTGTTGTTGATCTTAATATAAGAACCGCTGCAGAATATTTCTGTATTAGAAGTAATCCGCTGGTCATTAATCGAAATGGCCTCAGCCCCACCGTTCCACAGTGCATTGACGATTGCCCGCAAGTATTCCTCATGGATATAATAATTCCCAATGCTTCCATTACTTGTACTTCGCTTCTGATCAGAATCATCCAGAACGATCATAATGCCCGGGCCACTGAGGGACACAAGCCCTGCACTGATCTTCGCCTTCTCCAATTGTTCGGAAGCCAGGGCCGCAGCGCTTTCCCCCGCCTGATACTTCGTCAATTCTTCCAGCAGTTTGTCATTTTCTCCGGCCAATTGTTCATTCTCCATCTCCAGCTGAAGAAGACTCGGGAGATTTTTCTCCTGTGAAGAAGCATTTTGATCAGCCATATAGGATTTAATAACAATTACAAGAAAAACACCGATCAGCAGCATCCCCACACTGATCATCATCCATGCCATTTTCTTTTTATCCTGCATCTGATTCACCCCGGCTTATTCTGACATATAAAACAAAACTTGGTTCAGAAAGTACTTTGAGTTTTTCTGACAGACTGTAAAAAGGACACCCGAATGGGTGTCCTTGTATTTACTCGCTAAGCCACTCTTCACCGGCTTTAGTATAACTAAGAATTTCTGCCAGTTTGAAGTACAAGGAAATTTCCCTCTCGGCACTTTCCACAGAATCTGAGCCATGGATGACGTTTCTGCTGATGTCCATCGCATAGGCGCCCCTGATAGAACCAGGGTTGGCATTTGCAGGATTGGTCGCCCCCATCATTTCTCTAGCTATAGCGACTACATTCTTGCCTTCCCAGACCATCGCCACAACCGGCGAGGACATAATATACTGAACGGTAGGTTCAAAAAAACCTTTACCCTTATGTTCCTTATAGTGTTCTTCCGCCAAGGCTCTGTCTACCTGGATCAACTTTAAGCCAACAAGCTTAAATCCTTTCTTTTCAAATCTGCCAATCACTTCACCAACCAGACCTCTTTGAATGGCGTCCGGTTTAAGCATAAGAAAAGTTCTTTCCACGGGAATCCTCCTTAAATGTCTATTATAAGATATTTTGAGCTCATCTGAGCAAGTATCTTGTCAACCTTAAGCGTTTTCACTTTCTTCTTTTGGTTCATTATTTTCCGTACTGTCACCGTTTACGGACAGAGGCGTGTCATAAGGATCACCTATGCGTGACTCATCATATTTGGCAATGATATCCTGGAAAGAGTCTGCCTCCAGCGTTTCATTGACCATCAGTGCCTGAGCAATCGCATGCAGAATCTCAATTTTCTCTGAAATGATATCCTGTGCCTTCTGATAAGATTCATCAATGATACGGCGCACCTCATGATCAATCGCCTGGGCTACAGATTCACTGTAATTACGGTCACGCGCAATATCACGTCCCAGGAAAACCTGTTCTTCTTTATGGCCGAAAGTTACCGGTCCGAGCTCTTCCGACATCCCGAGTTCGGTAATCATTTTTCTTACGATGCCTGTCGCACGTTCCAGGTCGTTGGAAGCACCGGTACTGATCTCATGCAAAACCAGGGCTTCAGCTACTCTGCCACCCAAAAGCATGGTGACCTGGTCAAGCAGCTGGGACTTCGTCATATAGTTGCGGTCCTCTTTCGGCAGCAGCAGCGTATAGCCTCCTGCCCGGCCTCTTGGTATAATCGAAACCTTATGCAGGGGATCCGTATGCGGAAGGTATTCTCCCAGAAGCGCATGGCCGGCTTCATGGTAAGAAACCAGTTTCTTTTCAAAATCACTGATCACCCGGCTTTTCTTTTCCGGACCGGCAATGACTCTTTCAATCGAATCTTCCAGCGCCTTCATATCGACTTTCTTCTCATTACGCCGCGCTGAGAGCAAAGCAGCTTCATTGACCAGATTGGCAAGATCAGCCCCTGTAAAGCCGGGGGTTCTGCGCGCTAAAACTTCAAGGTTAACATCCGAAGCTAACGGTTTACCCTTGACATGGACCATCAGAATTTCCTCTCTTCCTTTGATATCCGGGAGAGTGACAACAATCTGTCTGTCAAAACGCCCAGGACGGAGAAGAGCCGGATCCAGGATATCCGAACGGTTGGTCGCAGCAATGACGATGACACCTTCGTTACCGTTAAATCCGTCCATTTCGACCAGAAGCTGATTTAGGGTCTGCTCGCGCTCATCATGGCCGCCGCCCAAGCCGGCACCGCGCTGACGTCCCACAGCATCAATTTCATCGATAAAAACGATACAGGGGGAATTCTTTTTAGCCTGTTCAAAAAGATCTCTCACCCTTGAAGCTCCAACGCCAACAAACATTTCCACAAAATCGGAACCGCTGATGCTGAAGAACGGAACTCCGGCTTCTCCGGAAACGGCTTTCGCCAACAAAGTTTTTCCGGTTCCGGGAGGGCCAAAAAGGAGTACCCCTTTCGGAATCTTAGCTCCAATCTCATTAAATTTTTTCGGTGATTTCAGAAATTCTACGATTTCTTCCAATTCTTCCTTAACTTCATCTGCGCCTGCAACATCTTTAAACGTATATTTGTGTTCATCTGTTACCAACCGTGCCCTACTTTTGCCAAATTGCATGACTTTGCTTCCGCCGCCTTGGGTTTGCTGCATCATGTAGAAGAACAACCCAAAAATAAACAGGAACATCAGGAGGGTCGGCAGGACAGAAACCCACCACGGTACAGTGGCCGGAGGCTCAAATGTAAGGTTGATATTCTGTTTTTCCATTTGATCCAGAAGGGTTTGATCTCCTGAGGGACCGGCGACTTCGTAGATCTTGCTGTCTTTCATGGTAACGGTATAGACGTAGTATTTATCATTGACCTGAACGGAAACATCACTGACACCGCCCGAAGCAATAGCCTGCTTAAAAGCATTATATTTTAGACTGGTATCCTTTGCTTCAGGAGGATTTGCCCATTTGATAAGCAAAACTGCAAGAAGAATAATCAACAAATAGATCGCGACATTTTTTAGTATTTTCAATCCGGAGATCCTCCTCTCATTGATGGAAACATATTGTCAATACTTAACGTACATTATTCGGACGTTTGAAAAACTATGAGATATTATATCATGTGGTTTCCTATTTTACAATCAATCCAAAATAGTAGAAAACCTTATATTTCAGCCGCAACCAAATACAGTCTGGAAGATTGCGGACCAGCCGGCAAAAGGCTGTCTCCCCTGCATACACCTGGGATCCAGACGACGAGATCGCCAAAAGCAAAAAACAGAATCTTATCACGTTCCCCAGCAGGAATATCTTTGTCCTGAAAAACCTTTTTAATTGCTTTATGCCCTAAATTCTTAAAATAAATACGGTCTCCGGCCTGTCTCGTCCTACATACCAAAGGCTTAGTCTGAACAGACATTTGGCTCCGATCAAGCTCGGTACTCCACAAAACATGCTGTTCTTCCGGATAGAAATCAAAAATTCCCACCTGTACTTTTAACTCCGTAATTTTATTCCAAACGTTCAAAGCAAGGGGTAACTTGACAAAAAGCGGGAACTCTTCAATTCTATCTTTCCCGGAAATATACTCTTTTGATTCTCGCTCTACGTTAAAAAAGAAAAGGCCTTGCTTGACAACTTCTACCTTAAAACCTTGAAGATCCTGACGCCATCCGGTCTGTTGCCCCTTTTGCATCCAACGCTTAACAAATTTAAACGCTGGCCCTCTTGTTTCTCCCGATACCTGCGAAGCCGCTTTCCTGAGCAGGCGGGAAAGGATTGCCTCCGGTTCTTTCCAGGCTTCGTGCGAAAGCAGGACTCCGGTATGATCTGCCCGGAGACAGTACCTGGGCCACAAAGCTTCCGTCTGGGCACAAATATATTCTTCGTCCCAGCGCAGCAGTTCCGCTGTTCGTCCCAAAGCATCGGTAATCCTCTGATTATATTTGCTTTCCAGTTCAGGAATTAGCTCGAGTCTGATCCTATTCCTGTAATAGTCCGTTTCCAGATTGCTCTTGTCAATTGAATAGGGAAGATTTTGAACTTTGCAGTATTCCAGGATTTCTTCTTTTGTTACCGAAAGAAGTGGACGGATGATTTTGTCTTTAACAGGATAAATGCCTGCGAGTCCTGTTGTTCCGCTTCCTCTTAAGAGACGGTAGAGAACAGTTTCCGCCTGATCTCCCAAATGGTGGGCAGTGGCCAGTAAATCACAGCCCCACGCTTCCATGTCTTCCTTCCAGCGAGCATAGCGCCATTCCCTTGATGCTTCCTGAAAACTTTGGCGGCATGCTGAAGCGTTACGTTTCGCATCAAATTCATGCAAAATAAATCCTGCTTTCCATTCCCCAGCAAGATTCTTAACAAGCTCCGCTTCCTCTTCGGCTTCTCTCCTGACCTTATGATTGACATGCGTAATAACAAAAGAAATATTCTTATCTTGATTTTCGCACGAATAGCGGTAAATGACATGAGCCAGGGCCACCGAGTCCGGTCCTCCCGAAACAGCTACAAGCACCTTGGACTGAGACGGAATTTGTTGCGGCAATACCTCCGAGCTCAAGCTTTCATACATTATTTTCTCCGTAGCCTTCCTAAAAATCGTATTAATACTATTCTCTCCAGATTTTGCCGATTTGTCAAAGCATTCCTATTTTTATTTTTAATATAAAGGTTAAATCTTAACAACAGCTTAAAACCGGGTTTAATTTTTGGCATCGTTTCCGGCCAAGTCCTTCCTCTTCACAACCAGGACAACCCCGTCATCCTCCAGACAGTCCCCGGACAGTCTTCGTGCTTCTTTGACAATACTATCGGCCAGATCCTGTGAAGACAAACTTCTGTTGTTCTTCAGATATTCTTTGAGCCAATCGTCCTTTCTTTTAGCTACATCCAAGATTCCGTCTGTTACGATGACAAGCGTCTCGCCTTTAAAAGGAATATCAATCGCCGGGATATCAATATCGTTCAATATACCAGCCGGCAGACTTGATGTTTTTACTGCATCTACTTTGTTTCTGCTGATGATATAGGTCGGTGCTGCTCCAATTTTAATCAACCTGGCTTGATCTGCCTCGATATTCAACACGGCCATATCGACGGTGACAAAGCTCTCTTCCGGAGAACGTAAAACCAGGATTGAATTAAGCGCTTTGATGGCACTCTCCGGTTCAAATCCAGTACTTAGAAGCTGTTCCAGTATTGTAAGTGCCGCTGAACTCATCCTGGCCGCCTCTTCCCCTGCGCCCATACCGTCACAGATAATCAGCGCATTTTTGGATGAAGATAACGAAACCGAACTAAAGTTATCGCCGCTTATGCCATTACCGGTTTTAATAAAAGAGCCGATGCCCAGATCTAAAACCAGTTTATGCTTGCGGGACCAGACCAGAGGTTTTCCGTCTTCGTGATTATGCTGAGAATGAAGCTCCTGGGCGAGGTGCCCGATCACCTGAGATACACTTCTGTACTGGCCAGCTAAGGCTTCTTTGTTTATGGCCAGACGTTTTTGCCAAACCTCTTTGTCTTTTTCCTGCTCCAGAATAAATTGAGCCGCTAGCATGACTTCTTCAAGTTTACTGCATTTTCCCCATTCGTCAGGCACTTTCTCCTGATTGATTTGATCTGAAGCTTCACCGGTTTGGTTTCTTTGAATTCTTTTCTCTTCATAGGCAAACAAGTCATACATAAAATGATAGGTTTGGTGAAAATCCTGCTGCCAGCAATAATTTGAATCCGGGCAATGCCGGCATATCTTATCCACCAGGTTATTCATCATTTCCGGTACTTCCGGCTGCAGCCTGGATTCAAGTCCTGCCGCCTGGAAACCATAAGCAAGCTGATCAAATAGGTCGCCAACAGTTTTGACTTTACTTACTGTTGTTTCGATTTCTGGCATTACTTTATTCTTCAGAAAAAATTTTTCATGTTTTCCGGGTAATAAGAAAAACATAAGAAGCGCAAGCGCGGACGAATAAAGATGAGAAGTCAAAAATGTCTCATTGACAAAAAAAGAGGCCATCAAAATAGAGGCGCTGTAGGCAGCCGCAACTCCCATCTTGCCAAAACGAGTAAACCCTCCGCACATAAACCCGAGTAAGCTGTAGAGTCCCGCATCAATCAGGTTATCGATTCCAAGATTCCATTTTAACAAAAAGCCTAAAATTGCTCCGACACCTGCAGCTGAACCGGCTCCGTATTTATAGGCCACAAAAAGCAGAAAGAACCCCAGAAATGTGATTTGTAAATTGATTTTCCCAAAAGCGAGCCCTTGTAAGCCGCTTAAGCAGACTGCCAGAACTAAAATCCACACCATACCTTGTTCGCCCTTGAAATTGCCCTTCATAAGGCTTTCCTTATGAAGAAACGCAAAGAAAAAAATAATTGAAAAGCCTGCGGCAATAATACTTTGGACCATTACCAGCAAGATAGACTCCACTCCGAAGCCATTGGTAAACCTTGATACGCCTAATCCGGGCAGTAAGGTTCCAAGTGCCGTAAGCACGGCGAGAAGAAGTATTTTTCCCTTGCTCTCTTTGATCATCTGAACTGCCAGAACACCTAGAACCGCGCTCGGCATAACTTCCAGAAACACTGAAAAATCCTGGACAGATACCAGACCGACCGTGATTCCGGTAAGACCCGGCAGAATCCATTTTTTCATATTCATGCTGAGAACTGCAAGATAGGCAATAGCAAATGGATAAATACCCAATAGGTTTGCCCGGGCTGTTAAAAAACCTCCGATAACAATTAGACATTGTATTCCCAGCGAGTCAGAAAATCGGTTAATGATTTTTTCCGCTTTGAGTGTTGCCCATTCAGCCATAATGCCACCTCTTCCACTTAATGGAATTATTATAGCTGATGGTGGCCGCGAAGCTTGTCTAATTCGGGAATCTCCATTGGCAATCATTTTTCTTGCTTCAGCAAAAAAACTATTGACATTGTATCATATACGAATATCACCGCCCAATTGACATGATATTACCTGATCAAAAAGCGCTGCCGTTAACAAATTAAAAATAATTCGTTGTGCGGCAGCGCTTATCAAATACACTTATCATTTATAGATTAATTTTCCGACTCTTTGGGAGCTATTAAAATTTCTCCTTTACGAACCAGTCCAAGTTTTTCTCTGGCTAATTGTTCCACATAACTCGGGGTATTTAACTTCTCTATTTCCTCATGCAATTGACCATTTTGAGCAATAATCTGAAGCTTTTTACTCTCGAGCTCTGCTTTTTGCTGCTCAATGGAACGATCCAACTGAAGCAGCTGATAGGACCAGCTTCCGCCTAACATCAAAGCAATCCCCAAAACAATTACGAATATTGGGTTTATCTTTTTTATTCTCTTTCTTGTATGCTTTTTGCTATTTCTCATTTTCCTCATCATCCTCCAGTGGATAATTCAGCCCTAATTCATGATCCTGGATGATTCCGATGATCTGATATCCTTTGGTCTTGGCCCTTGCGAGCATGGTTGAAACAGAACTGCCGCTTATCCCCAAAACCTTGGCGATATCCTCGCTGGAACGCCCGCTTTCTTTAAGCATGACAGCTTGTCTCTCCCGGAAACTCAGTTTTTCCAATCCTCGTATTTCCCAGTGCAAAATCTTCTTTTCCTTATTGTCAATTTACCAACAAAGACAAAACTTCATCTACATACCAGCTACATATTCTGTACAAATCAACTACAAAAATATTATAAGTATAGTTATTATATAATTAAAGCTAGTCAAAATCAATACTATTTGCTTTTTTTGATCAAAGTATTCCGGCTTATCGCTTCACCGATCCGATACAGAAGCATCCCCAGCCAGCGCAGAATGCCATAGGGAATCCGCATCATTCCGGCAATTCCGATGTAAACGCCCCGCAAAAACGCCTGGATAAGCTTTCTGATGAATTGGCTAACGTAACGGATCAAGCGAAATAACACATCAAAAAATTTTTTAACATATCGGCTAAAAATCGCAATATAGAGCAAAAGACCCAGCAAACTTCCCAGAAACAGATAAAAACGAAATTCAAGGTAATTTGCTTTTTGCGCAAAGTAAAAAATAATTCCAAGCGCAGCAACAGAGAAAAGCAAATCTCCCAAAAACGTCTGTATCTTTGTTAGGCCCAAATGCCAGCGTAACATTCGGTAAAAATCAAAACATATCCCAACAAGTAATCCACTTAGGACAATGCTAATCAAAACAGCAAACTCGCTAATCCCGATTTCGCCCCCTTCAAAAGGCTATTTGAAAATTTTTTCCCATACTCCTTTGGAGGATTCTCCAGATCCACTCGCAGCATAAGTCAGCATGTCAATTTGGCCTTCAATCTCCAGCTCTGATTGTTCGAGGTTAAGATTGTTTACACCCAGGTCCCGCCCCTTAATCGTTACCCTACCTTTTGTGGTATCCAGCGTAATCTCTTTGGGGTCGAACGATTTTACCTTTTTTACCCCTGAAACCGTCAGCAGTTTTCTGTCTTTGATAACAATCTTATGCTCAATTTCCCGTTGGCCTGTCATTTCCATCCCCCCAAAGCCCTTTCTGAATAAATACTTATTCAGAAAGTCGGGGGTTTAGACATCATTTTTTTTCATCTTTAATCAGCTGATAGAGTGTCTCAGCTTCTTCCGCCTTGGCACTTGGTGGCGTCGACAGCACCTTGACCTCAAGGATATGATTCCGCATATCAATGCAAATAATGTCTCCAGGCTTTACTTCTGCCGAAGGTTTGGCAACTCTGCCATTAACACTGACTTTTTCGCCTCCACAGACATCCTTGGCCACAGTTCTCCTTTTGATAAGCCTTGATACCTTAAGATATTTGTCCAGTCTCAAACAAAACAACTCCTTATTTTGAAATGCATCTTAAAAAACCAGGCTCAAAAAGAACCTGGTTTTTCGCAATCAAGCTATGAACTTAAAAAATTCAAGAACTTACTGTACTGACTCTTTTAAAGCTTTTCCTGCCTTAAAGCCAGGTACTTTGCATGCGGGAATGACAATTTCCTCTTTTGTCTGAGGATTTCTACCGACACGCTCTTCTCTTTTCTTAACCTCAAATGTACCAAAACCAACTAATTGGACTTTCTCACCACTTGCCATTGCTTGACTGATTGTGTCAAAGACTGCGGCTACCGCTTTTTCGGCATCCTTCTTGGTGAATTCGGTCTTTTCTGCTACTGCAGCAACGAGTTCCGCTTTATTCAAAAGTCTCCCTCCCAATAATAAACTAATAGCCTCTATATTCGCTATGAAACTGCATTCTCCTTCTTGGAAATGCTAAAATAAACCTCAAACCCCAGTTTTTTCTTCACTTTTTACCACTTCCCAGAAAAAATTCATGTTTTCCATGCTCATTCCTCCTCTGTTAGGTCCTTCCAAATCTATTTTGTGCATCATTTTATAAAATCTTTGTTGAAATTTCTTCGTCCCCTGCCGCAGGGCTTCTTCAGCGTTTATTCCGAGAAAGCGCGACAGATTAACAATAGAAAAGAGCAAATCGCCTAGTTCTTCTTCTATTCTTGGACTTTTTCCCACTTCCTTTTCAAGCTCAGCGAGCTCTTCATAGATTTTAGAAAGGGGGCCCCGGTGATCCTCCCAGTCAAAACCGGCTTTAGAAGCCTTTTTTTGAGTCTTTTCAGCGAATTGCAGCGCTGGAAGCCCTCCTGGAATATCAAAGAAATTCCTTTCCGTTTCTTTTTCCGGACTTTGGGATGTCAGCTTTTCCATTTTTTTAATTTCATCCCAGTTTACCAGAACTTCCTGGCTTGATGCTACTTCAACTGACCCAAAAACATGAGGATGCCGGCGTATCAGTTTATCCGAAATGCCCTTTATGACATCGTTCAGGCTGAATCGCCCGGATTCCTCTGCAATGCGGGAATGGAACACGACTTGTAATAATAAGTCTCCCAATTCCTCACATAAATTATTCATATTTTTGGAATCAATTGCATCCAACACTTCATAGGCCTCTTCAATCAGGTATTTCTTCAGCGACTCATGATCCTGCTCCTTATCCCAAGGACACCCCCAAGCAGAACGCAATTCGGCCATAATTGCAGTGAGCCTTTCCAGCCGGTCACTATTTTCCCTGATCATTGTCGCCTTCAGAGTAAAAGAGGTTCCAAGCCTTTGGTAAAGTCCGGCTGTGATCCTGCCTTCCGCGATTGGGAAACCCGGCAAAGCGAGTGTTATTTGCTTCTTACCGGACACCGTCATAACCTTTTCTGCAATCAAATCGAGTCCTGTGTCTAGGTCTAAAAGGATATTTTCCGTTTTTTCTGCTGCTGCGAATATTTCCTGGCACGGAAAACCCTCCCGAATCAGATCTGAAGCTGCCGGATGTTCGGCATTCCACAGGAATATCAGATCTGAACCTTTCAATAATTTATAGGCGGCAAGAGACAAAGAATCAAGTCCTTGGTCTCCGAGGCCCAGAATATTTAATATCGGGTTCACTTGCTTTCCTCCTGTTTTATATTAAGGTTGACAAGGCACTCGTTGCTTGTCCAATAATACTATAAATGGCAGGAAGATCTTTGGCAAGCATCTCGGGACGCCTCCTTGGTACTTACCCCAACTGGACTTTCACCAATTAGGTAATGCGCGCTTATCTGAGCACGCACCATTAAGAAAAGGACTGTCAACATGCTGTTAACAGTCCTTTCAATTTTTATTCTTTGCATTTAAACATTACTGTTCCATTTGTTTGGCTAAAAAGCCCGCTGCAGTTTCAGCAAGTTTGATTTCCAAATCTCCCATCTTGATGTTCGGTTCTTTGGACATGAGTACGACTACCCCAATTGGATCACCTTCAGCAATAATCGGTGCAATGACCTGATTTGTTGCTTTGACTTTTTCCTCTCCTTCCGTTTCTTTCAAAACAGAAGATTCTCCCGTATTGTAAATGGTTCTCCTTTCTTCCATGGCCTGCTCGGCTACAGCACCAAGAGATTTGTTTAGGTAGTCTTTCTTGGAAGCCCCTGACACCGCGATGATGACATCTCTATCTCCGATACAGGCAATGTGTCCTGTTGATTCAAATAAAGAATCCGCATATTCTTTGGCGAAGTCTCCCAACTCACCAATGGGCGAATACTTCTTTAGTATCACTTCCCCTTCTCTGTCCACAAAAATCTCCAGTGGATCTCCTTCTCTTATCCGCAAAGTCCGCCGGATTTCCTTGGGAATAACTACTCGGCCAAGATCATCTATTCTTCTGACAATTCCGGTTGCTTTCATTAAGTTCTCCCTCCTTTTTCCAAAGCGACTAATTCAATCTTAGTATATATCTTGAACTGCTTTATTATTCATATTTTTCCATACACGCAAAAAAGAATAATCCGGGATTACCGATCTGTCTTGTGCTAAAATATTCTTGGTCTGTTGCAGACTTACGAATAAATAAATAGAGGAGTAACAAAAACTGAAGTTTTGTTACTCCCTCTTATGGTTTGATTAGATTAAACAATCCTATTGCTTATTTAGCAGTTGTATCTGCCGGTTTCAATTCTTCGGCGTATTCGACTTCAGCCGCTTGTCTAAGTTCCGAATAATAGCTTGATACTTTCAGATTTTTGGCATTTTCGAGAGCATCTTCCTGAACGCTTGCTTTAACTTTTTCAAAGTCAGGCACAACAGCCTCTTTATGGTCTTCAACCAGAATGACATGGTAGCCATATTTCGTCTTAACCGGTGCTTCTGAAATGGTTCCTACCTTTTGGCTGAAAGCAGCCTCTTCAAATTCAGTCACCATTTCTCCGTGGGAAAAATAACCGAGATCCCCGCCTGAATCCTTACTGCCGGTGTCTGTAGAATATTCCTTGGCCAGTTCGGAAAAATCTTTACCATCCTTATACTCCTGGATTACTTTATTGGCTTCCGCTTCAGTCGCAACCAAAACGTGGCTGGCCTTGACCTGTTCATCCTGTCCACCAAAATCGGAGTAATGCGATTCAAAATACTGCTGGACTTCCTGATCCGAAACTGTCACATCTTTACCAACGTAATACGAAAAAGCATAAAAATTGGCCACTTCTTCTTCGGTCATCGCCTGTTCTTTCAGAAAACTTGCGTAATCCTGATTGGTCAGCGTACTTTTGAGCTCATCTATTTTCTTTGTAACTTCTGGATTGGTTGTATCCCATTTATTCTTCTCAACTTCCTGTCGAATTAATTCTGTCATAATAATATTTTCGAGGACGGAACTTTTGATGCTTTCCAGACTGGCCTTGCCCTCATCCGTGCTAAAGTCCATACCCTGCTTCTCATAATAGGTTTTGCTGGCATTTAACTTTTCTTCATAAGTCGTCATGGGGATACTTTGCTTATTCACTTTAACTGCAAATTCCTGTTTGGCGCAGCCATTGAGCATAAGCAGCGAAGCAAGCAGCATGATGATCATTGTTATTGTTATTTTTTTCATTAATCCCTATCTCCCTTTCGCTCGGATGAAGTCATTATACCAAGTTACGATTTATTAAGCAATTTAAACTGTACCGGATACGGTCCTGGCAACTGCTGCCGGATGCATCACATATTCCTCTAAAATATCAAATAATTTAAATATGGCTTTAAAGATATCTTCTATACTCGAAACCCTAAGCCGCAGATTCAATTCAAGATTACCTTGTTCCCCAGCTGCAAATGACAACGGGTAAGAAAATTTTGCGGCAATACTCATCAGCTGTTCTCCGGATATTTCGGGATCAGCGGCAAACCGCAGGGAGATATTCTGTTTATGCTGAACAACCTGTTCGAGACCCAGTTGTTTGGCTTTCATTCTTATCCTGATAATTTTAGCCAGGTTTTCAACTTCATCGGGCGGGTTTCCAAATCTGTCCACCAGTTCATCCAGAAAGTCACTTAAGTGTTCTTCACTAGAAATGCCGAGCATTCTCTGGTAAAGCGTAGCCTTAATCTGCTTATCCACGATATATTCATCAGGAAGGAGCGCCTTGACCTGAATATCTATGACTGGCTCAGCGACTTCTTCCACTGTTTCACCACGTAATTGCTGAACTGCCTCTTTCAGCATCTTGACATAAAGGCTGAAGCCAATGCTTGCAAGATGCCCATGCTGCTCCCCCCCGATAAAATTGCCTGCTCCTCTTATTTCCAAATCACGCATGGCAATCTTGAAACCGGAACCAAATTCAGTGAATTCCCTGATTGTAGTCAGCCTCTTTTCTGCTTCTTCTGTCAGAATTTTTTGCGGTTGGTATAAAAAGTAGGCATACGCTTTCCGGTTTGACCTGCCCACCCTGCCCCTGAGCTGATAAAGCTGGCTCAGGCCAAATTTGTCCGCTCCATCGACAATAAGTGTATTGACGTTCGGCATATCCAAACCTGTTTCGATGATGGTAGTGCAAATTAGAATATCTTTCTCTTTTTCCAAAAAGGAAATCATTTCTTTCTCGAGTTGGGTTTCACTCATCTGCCCATGCACAACCCCACAACGGGCTTCCGGGATAATCAAATTCAGCAGTCTGACCACTCTATCCAGTGTCTCAACCCGGTTATGGACAAAAAACACCTGGCCCCCCCTGTATAATTCTCTGCGTATTGCATCTCTTACCAGATCCGCATTAAATTCGGCAACAAATGTTTGAACAGGGAACCTATCTTCCGGAGGCGTCATGATAACGCTCATATCTCTTAAGCCAACTAGAGACATATGCAGGGTTCTGGGAATCGGCGTAGCTGAAAGAGTTAAAACATCCACATTGGTCTTCAGGGTTTTGATCTTTTCTTTGTGAGCAACACCAAAACGCTGCTCTTCATCGACAACAAGCAGACCCAGGTCCTTGAAGCTAACCCCTTCCGATAGGAGACGGTGGGTACCGACCACGATATCAAGCGATCCGTCCTTCAGACTCTGAATGATCTGCTTCTGTTCCTTGGCTGTGCGAAAACGGCTTAGCATTTCGATTTTTACAGGATAATCCATAAAGCGTTCTCTAAACGTATTATAATGCTGCTGGGCGAGGATGGTCGTCGGTACCATGACTGCAACCTGCTTGCCGCTGATTACCGCCTTAAATGCGGCTCTCAGAGCAACTTCAGTTTTACCGTACCCCACATCCCCGCATAGAAGCCGGTCCATCGGCCGGGACTTCATCATATCGTTCTTGACCTCCATAATACTCTGCAACTGGTCTGGTGTTTCTTCATATGGAAAGCGGTCTTCAAACTCTTTCTGCCAGTAGCTGTCTTCCGGATAAGCAAATCCCACAGCCCCTTCCCTTTTCGCATAAAGCTCAAGCAAATTGATGGCCATCTCTTTAACAGCACCCTGTGCCCTGGCTTTCGCCTTGTTCCATTCATTGCCGTTCAGTTTGTTCAGCTTGGGTGTGCTTGATTCTTCTGTTCCGAGGTATTTCTGCAGCAGCTGCAGCTGATCAAGCGGCACATACAGTTTATCTTCACCGGCATAACGAATCGCAAAATAATCCTTTTCAATACCATCGACCTCAATGGTTTCAATTCCGGTAAACTTGCCGATTCCATGGTAAAAGTGCACAACGTAATCACCTGGTTTAAGGTCGCTGAAAGAAAGAATATCTGTTTCTTTTGGGCTTTTTTTGGGTTTTGCCTGGTGTTTTCGTTCTCTTCGGTATATCTCTGATTCTGAAAAAATAACCATTTTGCTTACAGGCAGTTCAAAGCCTTGGTTGATCGAAAGCGGATAAATATAAACGCCGCCCTGGTTGATCGGATCTTCCATCCTGACCAGACTGGCATTAATGCTTCTGTCCTTTAACCCTTGCCCAAGCCGCTGAGATTGTTCCTCGTTCCCTGCAAAAAGTGCAATCACGTATCCGATGGACTTCCACCGCTGGATCTCTTCCACCAGGATTGAAGTCTTACCATACCCGGCTAAAGGGCGGGCAATCATGTTCGTCACTCTTTTAGGGTCAAACCCGGGTATTTCCCGCAATAAATTCGACAGGCCCAGCAAAGGACGCTTTCCGCTGGCGAGCAAATCTTCAAAGCTGATAAATAAATGATCGGGATTAACAAACTCTTCTCCCTTTTCTAGGTTGTCCGTAAATTCAGTAAGACGCTGATTGGACTGAAAATCCAGCTGCTCCTTAAGCCGGAGCGGTTCATCGAGAAATACAAGACAATCGTGATCGAGCCATTCAAAGAAAGGAACATACTCTTCGGACAGCAGACTCAGGTAAGGATAAATGCTTTCATCAAGAATTCCCGTGTTCAGCCGGTTTTCAAGATATTCTACTTTTTTATGAAGTCTCTTAACAGCTTCTACCCGATCCAGCCGCTGTAAACGACCGACGGCTTTGCGGGCTCTGGCTTTGATTTCCCCTTTCAGATCCTGCTGCCTTTTGGTATCAATAACATACTCCTGAACAGGAACAATAAGGACCTCAGAAATACTTTCCAGCGATTTTTGGGTCTCCAAATCAAATACCCGGATAGAATCTACTTCCTCATCAAAAAATTCTATCCTGACAGGATCTCTGTCATGTGGTGCAATATCGAGAATCCCACCGCGCAAAGCAAACTGGCCTCTGCCCTCAATGGTTTCTTCACGTTCATAGCCGGCCTCTACCAATAAGCGCATAAGGTCAGAAACTGCATACTGTTCCCCGACCTTAAAAAGGATACAATGTATCAGCCACTTTTCCGGGCGAATTAGTTTCCTCATGATCGCCTGGACGGGCGCAACGACAATTGTTTCGCTGTCTGTTTCCCGGTTGAATGGGAGCAGGGTGCTCAGGACCCGGATTCTCTCTGCCGTAATTTCGTGACTTCTGCTGAAAACTTCAAACGGAAGCCACTCTGTTGTCGGGAAAAGCATAATATTTTTTCCCGGAAGCCATGCCTCCAGATCTCTTGCCCATTTTTGGGCTTGTTCATCTGTATAGGTGATGATCAGAGCCTGCTGCTTCAGCAAGGAGACCTGGGCTGCAAACGCAGCTTTTTCGCTGCCGGTTATTTGGTAAATCATTTGCGGGGACTCTTTTCTGCTTAAGGCAGCGCTTATTTCCCCAATATCCAAACCTTTGTACAAAAAATCATTAATCGTAGGCATCTGCTGCCCTCCTGCAAAAAGTGGCTCATTCCTTATCATATCTCTGGTCAGGATAGAAAATACCTGTTTTCCGAGTATTCGGGTTGAGCAAACCATATTTACTGATAGTACGTCACTCCGCTGATATCCAGTTCCCTCATGCATTTTGAGCAAAGTGTATAGGCAACATTGCCTTTAATTTCAATAGAAAAATCCATCCTGAGTGGCCTGGTGTCATCCATCTCCAGTTCACCAACGATGGTATCACAGCAACGGCATATTTTCAGCATATACATAGGATAAAACACCTCCTGAGTAATATGCTTGCCTATCCAATCCAAGGTTATACGCTTCAGCTTTATTTAAAGTGACTGTTTCTCCTGGTTAAATAGATTCATGGCCTCATCCCCGTGGCCCTCTATCCACAATCCCACAGCACGCTGTGCCCTGTCCAGGGTACCATCCAACACTGCTTTTTCCTCTTTGGCAAACGTTGAGAGTACATGGTTAACCACATCAAATTCTGCCTTTGGTCTTCCAACGCCGATTTTAAGACGCCAGAAATCCTGTGACCCCAATTCCGCAATGATGGATTTCAGTCCGTTGTGTCCCCCTGCACTCCCTTTGGACCTTAATCGTATCCTGCCGAGGGGGAGATCCATATCATCATGGACCACCAATATATTCTGCGTATTTATTTTATAATAACTTATCAGTTCCCCAACGGCTAAACCGCTTAGATTCATATAGGTAATTGGCTTCAGAAAGAATATCCGCTCATCTTTGTTTCTTATTTCAGCCACTTTGCCGCGAAAATCATTACGGAAAGACAATCCTTCCTGAGCAGCAATTCTGTCCAATAGCATGAACCCTGCATTATGTTTTGTCTCGCTATATTTAACTCCCGGATTCCCGAGACCGATTACAGCCCTCATAAATTCTCCTTATCGGCATATCGTTTAAGTCCTAAGCATAAATTGAATAGACAGAACAGCATCAATCAAGGATTAATTTTATATAGATTATTTTTTTGAAAACTTGGCTGGCGCCAAGCTTTGGCGGTAGCCTTAGTTGCACTTAGATCTATCGGAAAGCTGTTAGCATTTTCCTGATAGACTTTAAAAAGGAGGGAATCCTATGCTGCCCAGTAAAAAAATTTTATCCCTGCCGATTATTTCTCTAAAAGAAGGCCAACAAATCGGGTTTGTGCGCAATATCGTCATTGACCCGAAAGCCAAAGCTGTTGCCGCATTGATGGTCGACCCCAAGGGGTTCTTCAAAGAACAGCGTATTATTCCTTATAACAGGGTTGTCAGCATTGGTGAAAACGTCATCACCGTCAGCACTGAGAATCAGGCGGAAAAAGCCACAAATTTACCTGATATTTTAGAACTTCTCAAAGAAAAAACGGCGATCATTGGAACAAAAGTCATTACTGCCAGCGGCAAAACCCTCGGTATCATTGAAGAGTTCTATATCGATACCGAAAATGGCATGATATCAAGTCTTGATATCTCCGGAGGTAAAATAGAGGGTCTTTTCAAGGGAAAAGCCAGCTTGAAAGCGGACGATATTCTTACCATCGGTTCCGATGTCGTCGTGGTGGTCAAAGGCTGTGAAGAAAGACTTGAACTTTTTACGAAAGGCATCAATGATAATGTCAAATCCATGATCCAGGTTGCTTCCCAAAAGGCAAGCCGAAAAAGTCAGGATCTGAACAGATTCTGGAAAAAGAATAAGGACGCTGAAACAAACGAAGATTTCCCGGATGATACAGACAAGCCAATTCAACCTGTCACAGCAGAAATCAGCACGTCTGTTACGGATAATTTCTGCGAGGGGCAGAATGAAGAAGCCACCAATGCAGACAAGGGTCCCAAAGACGGCCTTATCTGAGTGCTCTGAAGAACTAACTGAATAATTTACTGACGGATAAATCCTCATGGATTCTAACGATAGCTTCTCCCAATAAAGGAGCAACAGAAAGCACTTTAATCTTATCAATCTTCTTTTCCGGGGTTAAAGGAATGGTATTTGTTACGACAAATTCTTTAATAACGGATTTTTCGAGAATGCCGATAGCAGGACCAGATAATACCGGGTGCGTACAGCAGGCATAGACCTCTTTGGCTCCTTTTTCCATCAGTACAGCTGCAGCCTGGGTAATCGTACCGCCGGTATCTGTGATATCGTCAATAAGTACTGCTATTTTTCCCTGCAGGTCACCGATGACATGCATTATTTTTGATACATTCGGTTCAGGCCGACGTTTATCCACAATTGCGAGCGATGCCCCGATTCGTTCCGCAAAATTCCTGGCCCTGCCGACTCCTCCGATATCAGGTGATACAACGCAAATATCTTCGAGTTTCTTCTCCATAAAATATTCCGCGAGGATCGGTACTCCGGGGAGATGATCAACTGGAATGTCGAAAAATCCCTGAATTGCAGGTGCATGAAGATCCATAGCCACCAGACGATCCGCTCCAGCAGTCGTTATAAGATTGGCCATGAGTTTCGCCGTAATCGGTTCCCTGGCCTTTGTCTTCCTTTCCTGTCTGGCATAGCCGTAATAGGGGACCACTGCCGTAATCCGATAGGCTGACGCTCTCCGCAAGGCATCAATAAGGATTAACAGTTCCATAATACTATCGTTGGTTGGCGCGCAGGTCGGCTGAACAACAAACACATCGGCACCCCTTACGCTTTCATCAATTCCGATGTTGATTTCGCCGTCCATAAATGTTTTGACATTGGCAACCCCCATGGAAATGCCAAGATAATCGGCAATCTCCTGCGCGAGTTCCCTATTTGCGTTTCCGCAAAAAATTTTAAGTTCTTTCGTAGCCATAATTTTCCCCCTACTTTTTCTTGGCCGAGTGCCAATTTTCAATAATTCGCTGTTGTGATCTTTCGATCGCCAGAGCCTGACCAGGAACATCTTTCGTAATTGTTGACCCGGCGCCGATGACTGCTTCTTTGCCGATGGATACCGGAGCAACAAAGTTTGTATTGCTGCCGACAAAAACACGGTCTTCAATAATGGTCTGATGCTTATTCTCACCATCATAGTTGCAGGTAATCGTTCCGGCACCTATGTTCACATTTTTGCCCAATCTGGAATCACCAATATAGCTCAGGTGAGGGACTTTGGTTCCCTCTTCAATGATGCTGTTTTTAATTTCTACGAAATCACCAACTTTAACCTCTTTACCCAAAACCGTTCCGGGTCTCAGGTAAGCATACGGTCCCACAAGGCAATTCTCTCCGATCACTGCGTCTCGCGCAACAGAGTGCTCGATTTGACATCCCTTCTGACAAACACAGTTGATCAGTGTTGTCGAGGGGCCAATGTTCGCGCCTTCTTCAATCCTGGTATTTCCTTTAATTATCGTAAAAGGATTAAGGATGACGTCCTTCCCAAGAACAACTTCCGCATCTATAAAAACCGATGGAGGATTGATGATCGTTACTCCCTCCATCATCCAGTATTTTCTGATTCGATCATACAAGATATCCTCGGCTTCAGCCAGCTGAACCCGATTATTAATGCCTAAAGCTTCTGACGGGTCGTTCGTACAAAAGACCTCAATTTTTTGACCGGACGAAAGTAGGATATCAAAGACATCAGTGAGATAATACTCGCCCTGGGCATTTTTAGGCGTAATCTTCTGAAGCGCAAATTTCAAGGCTGCTCCGTTGAAACAATAGGTGCCTGTATTGATCTCCTTAATCCCTTTTTGCAAAGCATCTGCATCTTTTTCTTCGATAATGCCTTGAAAAACATTGTTCTCTTTCAATATCCTTCCATAACCAGAAGGATTCTCCATGATTGCCGTGAGTACTGTGGCTGAAGAGCCCGTCTTTTGGTGAATCTCCATTAATGACTGAAGCGTATGCCCCGCTAAAAGCGGCTGATCCCCGCTTAAGACCAGAATGCTACTGTCTTCATCGACCAATGGCAATACCTGCATCATGGCGTGACCTGTACCCAATTGTTCTTCCTGAACAACCACCCTGGTTCGTTCCCCAAGGTGTTCCGACAACATTTCGCGGCCATGACCGACAATCGTAATGACATCATTAATTCCCGGTTTTGCAACCTTCTCCAGAACGTGGTCAATCAGCGGACGGCCAGCCAGAGTGTGCATCACTTTCGGTAATTCCGATTTCATACGGGTACCTTTTCCCGCAGCCAAAATGACTGCTGTAAAATGAGACATTTCCTTATTTATCCTCCAAAGTGATCAAGTACCTTATCAACCTTAAAATATCCTATAATGGATGAGCAGATACTCGCATAGTCGTACTTCATTATTATAACGAATTATTGCCAAGAATAAAAAGAAATTACAGATATTTTTTTGTATTCCGCCTATATTATTGCAGTTTTATTTAATATGATAAAAAAGAGACCTCTCAAATGATGGTCTCTCCTCAGCAAAATCAAATATTATTCAATGCCCTTTCCGTATTCTTCTAGTACCTTAGTCTGGATTTTTTCTCTTGCCGCAGATGAAATCGGGTGGGCAATATCGCGAAAATCGCCTTCCGGGGTCTTTCGACTGGGCATCGCCACAAATAAACCATTCGTCCCTTCAACCACTTTTACATCGTGAACAACAAACTCGTTGTCAAATGTAACCGATACGACTGCTTTCATCTTGCCTTCGGCATTTACCTTTCGGACTCTGACGTCAGTAATCTCCATGCTGAGAATCACCACCCTTCTCTTTCGCCTCCAGAAAAATCTTCTTTTTTTATTCTCTATTTGGCAAAAAACTCCTTCTTTTTAGCAAAAAAAATTTCCAATTCAAAATATTCTACATCATTTTTGGGTCATTTGCCTTGACAAACGTCCTGCCTTTTGAAGAATCTATTTCCAGCTGCAGAAGAGCAAGGTAGTCTTCGACTAGCCTTGAGTTATTCCAGAGTGTATCTTCCATCAAAATGCCAAGGCCTACGACTTTGGCATCAAATTCCTGCATAAGGTCGATCAGCCCTTTGGCTGTGCCCCCGGCTTTAATGAAATCATCAATGATCAGCACTTTTTTCCCGGTACCCAAAGCCTTGCGGGTTAAAGACATGGTCTGAATTCTTTTGGAGGAACCGGATATGTAATTAATACTAACCGAAGAACCTTCCGTCACCTTATTGCCATGCTGCACCACAACAGCAGGTACACCCAGCGCATCAGCAGTCATCAGGGCCAGCGGAATTCCTTTTGTTTCAATCGTTATCACGGCTTCAGGACTTCTTTTCCGAAAAACGCTCGCAAAAATAAGCCCTAATTTCCTGGCAATGATCGGATTATAGAGAATATCAGACATATAAAGAAATCCGCCAGGAAGCGTTCTGTCGCCCGCATTTAAATTTCCGGCAAGAGATGTCAGGAAGTTTTTTGCTTCTTCTCTGCCGATTCCGGGCAAATACTTGACACCTCCGGCCGCCCCTGAAATTGTATCCAAATTGCCCTTGTCCGTGAGCGTTAAACTTTCTTTAATCGCGACCAGGTCTTCACTGATGGTCGATCTCGCAGTGTCAAAACGGTCGGCAAAAAAACCCAAAGTCAAAAGCTCATTCGGGTGGGAAATCAGGATTTCTGTTAACGCAATCATTCTTTCAATTCTTTTCATGCAATCATCTCTTTTATTTCATCTCATAAAACACTATGCAGGAACTGTTATTCGCTTTTGCGGCTCGACGACATACCCCTTAAAGCTTCAAACATGACATTCCCGGCATTTTCAATATGTGCCGCTGCAAGCTTTTGCGCTTCTTCCACATCATGCCTTGCCACAGCATCAATGATCGCCCGGTGTTCCTGAATCGTATTTTTAACCCTTCCCGGAACTGCCAAAGATGTTGTCCGGAACCGCTGTGTCTGCTCTTTCAGGTTCGCAAGAATCTGAATCAGCCTCTCATTCCTGCTTGCCTTATACAAAAGAGCGTGGAAGTCTATATCGGACTGGACAATAACATCCAGAGAATCAGGCATTTTTTCATAATATAAAATCCGTTCCATCTCGTCAATTTCTTCTTCTGTAATCTTCTCGGCGGCGAGTCCTGCTGCCAGTCCTTCCAGGGCTGCGCGAATTTCAAATACGTCTTTAACATCCTTATGAGAGACCCCTGCCACATAAGCGCCCCTTCGCGGAACCATGACCACGAAGCCCTCCAGTTCAAGTTTGCGGATCGCTTCTCTTACAGGTGTACGGCTTACGCCCATTTCTTCTGCCAGCTGGATTTCCATCAAGCGTTCTCCTGGCTCCAGGACTCCACTGACGATAGCCTCCCGTAGGGCCTCAAGCACAATTTCCCTCAGAGGTTTATAACTATCAAGTTTTACCGGTACTAAACGTCTTTCCACCAAAAATCACTCCTTTTCTCCAGATTAATATTTCGAGAACCAATCGTTTTTACTAACCAGGTTTGATGATAACCCTTCTCAGCCAGAACCTTGCGCATCTTTTCCCCCTGACTATAATCCTTTACGATTCCGAACATTGTAGACCCGCTTCCGGACATCAGAGCTCCAAGGCAGCCTCCTTCCAGCAACAGCCGTTTTAAGACAGAAATCTTAGGGACAAGATCAAAAACAATATTCTCCAGATCATTAGAAAGCATTCTGCCAATCGTATCGATCCTGGCAGCACTTAGAACACTCACCCATCTTTGTTGATTGAGCTTCGAAAACTCAGCGCGTTTATCAAACAATCGATATGCATCTGCAGTGCTTACCCCCTGCTCCGGTTTAACCAGGATGATATCCATCTCGGGTGCCGGGGGGAGTTCTTGGAGTTCAGAACCGGTCCCTTCCCCCCATGCTGTTCCTCCAAGCAGACAAAATGCCGTATCCGAACCACATTGTTTAGCCAGCCCCACTAAATGTTCATAGGAGAAAGGATTTGACAGTAGCCTGTTCAATCCTATAAGAACAGCTGCGGCATCACTGCTTCCCCCGGCAAGCCCCGCCTGCAACGGAATATGTTTTTCGATCTTAATCTCAACTCCGGGAATGGCACCTGACGTCCTGGTCTTATATTCATCCAGAAAAAGCCCGGCAGCCTGATAAGCGAGATTTTTTTCGCCGCTTAATTCGCCGCAAAGGCAAGATATCCCGCCACCTTGAAGTGTGATCTCAACCCGGTCAAACAGAGACACAGATTGAAAGACCGTTTCAAGACTATGATATCCGTCAGCCCTGATATCATTGACAGCCAGCGCAAGGTTTATCTTGGCCGGTGCCAAAACAACCACAGAATTTTCTTTCATATTTACCAAGTTCTTTTACCTTTGATACGATAGAATTATTTTCCTAATATTATAGCGTATTACACCCTCATCCTGCCAGAAAAATATTCTAATCCGCCAAATTTCTTATTTCCGGCAGGATTAAATTGAGGTGATCATTAATGATTTTTCTTAACGGCTCTGCTTTTTCATAAAAGATCACAACAATATCTCCTTCTCTGGCTTTTGCCAGAGCTTCGCGCAAGGCTTCCTCTTCCTTAAGAATGATCTTTATTGAACTTGCCTTTTTCCCTTCCCTTAAAGCCTCTTCATAGATCATATGCGCAATTTCTCCTGATTTTCTGCCTCGCAGATCTGCATCTTCCTTAATATACAGTAGATCAAATCCTGCGGCAGCTTCCCTGGCAAATTGTTTTACTGTGGTGTCGCTTCTGTCACCGGGCAAGCCGATACACCCTACAATCCTCTTGTGCCCAATCGTCTGAAGTGTTTGGACAACCTCTTTAATACCGGCGGGGTTATGACCGTAATCCAGAATTACCTTAAAGCCATCCATTTCATAATATTCGAGCCTTCCCTGATTATCTTCAGGATTTTGCCCAAAGCCGCTTACCGCCCTCCTGATTTGCGGAGCAGTATATCCCAAAGCGTAGCAAGCTGCAACAGCTGCCAGGACATTTTGAACATTATGCCTCGCTTTTCCTCCCCAGGTAATCGGGATTTTGTTCAGGTTACAAACAGTTGAGCCGCAGGTCCCCTGGTAAATCCATATCTTCTTCTGATCTGCGACCACGGCAACCCCTCCAAACGCCAGGTGTTTACAGATTCTTCTGTTTTGGATTTCGGTACTAAAGTAAATAACATGGCCACTGGCTTTTTGGTCCAGGTTCACAACCTGAGGATCATCCGCATTTAGAATGGCAAAACCATGCTTTTGTACTCTTTCAGCAACCAGACTCTTCACCTTGCTCAAATCCTCAATAGTATCAATACCGTATTGACCGAGATGATCCTCAGAAATATTTGTGATAATCGCGACATCCGCATAATCATAACCGAGACCCGCCCGTAAAATCCCCCCTCTGGCTGTTTCCAGGACTGCAACTTGGACATCGGGGTGTCTCAGGACAGTCCTGGCACTGGCAGGTCCGCTGTGGTCACCCTTGCTGAGCAGTCTGTCATTAATATAGATTCCTTCCGTGGAAGTCATCCCTACTGTTAACTGCTGTTTCCGGAGCATTTTACTTAAAAGACGGACGACAGTTGTCTTGCCATTGGTTCCTGTCACCGAGACAATAGGGATTCTGCCGTTTCCATGCGGAAAGAGGATATTGACAATATCCCTGCCGATATTCCTGCTTTGGCCGGCACTGGGCAGCAAATGCATCCTTAAACCCGGAGCTGCATTGACCTCAATAATTCTGCCATCCTGCTCCCGGTAAGAACGCCTGATATCTTCCAGAATAAAGTCTATCCCGGCAATATCGAGTCCCAGTACGCTTGCTGCATAAACAGCCAGCTCAGCATTATCCCTGTGCACCAAATCTGTCACGTCCACTGCCGTTGATCCGGTACTGAGGTTCGCACTTTGCCGGAGTACGACTTTTTCTCCAAGATGTGGAACAGATTTCAGCGAAAATCCCTGCCGGCTGAGATCTAAAATAAGAACGGGATCAACCGCGATTTTTGATAAATATTTTTCATGCCCCGTTCCCCTTAGAGGATTATTATTTTCCTGTTCGATCAGCTCTTCAATGCTCGATTTGCCGTTTCCGGCAACTATCGGCGGTCTTCTCCTGGCCGCCGCCACCAATTTGCCCCCAACAACAAGAAGCCGGTAGTTGTTTCCTTTGATGTATTCTTCGATAATCACCTTTGTGCTGTAGATCTGCGCCAGGCGGCAGGCTTTAACAATCTCACTTTCCTTCGTTAAATTGAGAGATACACCTTTCCCCTGATTGCCCATACAAGGCTTGACAACCACACTGCCGTCAAATTGTCGGAACAGCTTCAGAATCTCCTCTTCCGAAGAAGCAATCTTTCCGCGTGGAACCGGTATGGCAGATTCACTGAGTATTAGCCGCGTAAGCTGTTTGTCTGCTGCAATATCTGTTCCGATGCAGCTCGTTCCACTTGTCATCGCCGCCTGTATTCTTTTTTGCAGACGGCCATAGCCAAGCTGATAAAGATTCCCATCCCCGAGCTTATCGTAAGGAATACCTCTGTCAAGGCAAGCCTGAAGAATGGCTTGCGTGGACGGCCCAGGCATATACGCTGAACGAAGTTTTTTTAATTGAGCGACCAACGGCTCAGCATTCGGCTCTTCCCCATAGCGCAGCCGGTTGAGAAAACCGGCTGCAGCATAAAGTGCCTCAATCGCTGCTTCCTTGCATTCATATTCATAGATCACCTCATATTCTTCCATTTCTTCAACCAGAATACGCGTTTTGCCGTAACGGCTTTTTTCTCCGGCTAAAGTCAGTAATTCTATACTGACATGCTCCAATACATGTCCAGGCAATGTTCCTTCTTCCAGTCTTTCAACAAACCCTCCGGGTTTTCCACGGGAACAGGTATGGTCGGCAAGTGAAGGTAGCGCCTTTAACAATCTTTGATTGAAATCGCCAAGCTCATGGGTCATTTTCCCCTGCCATTCGGCAATACTGACGATTCCGCGGATCACGGGCCTGTAACTGAAAAAGTTTGCACCTTCAATTGCTTTCACCTGATGTATCTTCATGAAGATGTAGCCTCCTGTTTCATTTCCTTTTTAGACAGCTCCGAATGATTCATACTGAATCCTTCAGCCTCACTCAGAAAGCTGGTCCGTTCAGTAATATTAAATCTCCAGCCTTCACTCAAAACGTGTACTTTGACCGGGGCAAGGGCCAGAGGCTTCCCATTATTTAAGTCGTCCACATTACTGATCACTGCACATGAAGCATCGGCAATAAGTACTGTTCCGCGCCCGATCACCCGAAAGGTCCCGTCTTTTCTGATATGGACAGATGTATCTTCATCAATTCCCATTCCTAAAAAGTACGGATTTAAAGAGACAGCCGTCATTAGCCGTCCAATCCTTCCTCTTTGGGCAAAATGCTGGTCAATAATGACACCCTTCAAAAGTCCTAGTCCGGGGGCCATCTGAATTAAGTCTTCACCAGGCGTATCTCCCTGTCCGCCGATAATCATTGTATCAGACATTACGGATGCTCCGGCACTGGTCCCTCCGATAATAACCCCTTGCTCATACAGATGCTGCAAGGCCATACCCATTGCAGTCCCGCCGATCATCGCTGTGATCCTGAGCTGGTCCCCCCCTGTAAAGAAAATACCGCTGGCTTGAACGATCTTTTCAATATTTTCACCTGCATTGGCATACGCTCTGTCTTGAATGGCAATCACGTCTATATTTGAGCAGCCAAACCTCATAAAAAGGTCTCTATAAATGATCCCCGCCTGCTCCCCGTCCTCTGAAGCTGCAGTAATCACACATATCCTGGATCTTTTTTCTCCTGCCTCGCGGTAATAATATTTTAAAATTTTACAGTCTTTTTCCTTGTCTTCTGCTCCGCCGATAATAAGCAGATTTCCCATAATATGCTCGGTCATAGCATCCCTCCGAGCTTAATTTGTGGAAATCTGCGTAAATTATTCCTAAACTTGTATTTTATTCATGGATCAATGCTCTACTTTGGGGTAACCTCTTCTGAGCTGTCCTCTTGTTTCAATTCCGCCTACACCGTCTACACCCGTAACTGTATGCCGAATAATATCTTTGAGAGAAACGGTACGGTCAATTGGCGTATAGGCAATGCTTTCCACCAGAAACACAGGGTCTAAGGCATGAATCAGCATTCGCCTTGGCGAAGAGGCAAAGTTTGCACCGGCTTCAATAATTGCTTCGAAATTAGACTGGCATCCGCCTGCAAAGATAACCAACTGATCTTTATTCGGCTGAATTCGCCTTGCTTCTGTAACGGACTGCACAAAATGGCCCGAGCTCCGGTAGCTGTCCAGACTTTTCAAATTACTCTTCCCTTTAAGCAAAGAGTCATGACCTGTCAAAACCAGAATATCCGCCGGATAATCTCGCAAAGACCCGGCAATTGCCTTGGGCTGTTCCGCTTCCGATTTACAAATTCCTTTGGCCTGAAGTCCCAATTGTCTATACGTTTTTAGACAATGATCCAAATATTCCTGATCTCCGTCCAAATGAAGAATTTTGCCCGGTATTTCAAAGTACTCTTCTTCAACGTTGAATTTGCGGTCGTAGACAACCTTACGGAATTTTTTATAAACTTCCTGAGAATCGGCCAGCTGATAATGGACAATTTGCTTATCATCCTTGAAAATAAGGTCATCGACATCGGCGTCGGCGATTAATCGGTAATTGAGCCCACCGAGTACTGCCGTTACTTTCTTGCGCCTTTTATTCAGGGCCAGTATTTTTAGAAATAAATCCTGGTTATAAGAAAGGCGGGCCACAATATCTCCTGTCTTAAACATGTCTAACCCTCCTGCTCTTCGCAAACTCCTTTAAAAATAGCCGCATCTATATTTTCTGATTTACTCTATTTTATGACATAAAAAAATACCGGTTCCCAAACCGGTATCCTTAGAATCAATTTCTTTGCGCCTCCCAGACGACTACAATCTTCTGATAATCAAGTATCCCGACATCTTCAGCCCTGAGCTTCGGGTCTACTCCTGCAGCCTTGAGTATCTCCGCAGTTTGCTCTTTGGGTAAGGAGAGTCCGCTGGAAAGCGTATTCAGCAGCATCTTCCTTCGCTGCGCAAAAGCCGCCCGCACAACCTTGAAAAAGACGTCTCTCTTTTCCAATGAGAATCCTGGATATGGCCGGATATCCAGTCTTAGCACCGTCGATGTGACCTTCGGCTGAGGCCAGAAGGCCGAAGGGGGAACATCGAACAGCCTTTTGACCTCGGCTGATAACTGAACGGCAATCGATAATATCCCATAATCCCTTCCCCCGGGCAGGGCACACATTCGGTCGGCAACTTCTTTCTGGACCATTACGGTCATGCCCTGCAGCGATTCCGCTTGGTCAAGAAAATGCATCAGTAGCGGATTTGTGATGTAGTATGGGAGATTGCCAATCAGCCAGCCTTTTTCCTGTCCCCAGAGATTGGCTAGTTTAAGCTTCAGGGCATCCATATGCAGCAGAACAAACGGGTAGGCGTTTAATTCTCTTTGGAGCAGCTCAACCTTTTCCTTATCAAGTTCTACCGCCCACATTTTAGGGTATTTCGGGGCAAGCATCCTTGTAAGTGCGCCCGGTCCCGGTCCAATCTCGACCAGCGGCAGATCGGTCCGGGGCACGCCCTCCTGTACAATTCTTTCAATAATACTGTCATCAACTAAAAAATTCTGACCCAAAGATTTTTTGGCCCGGACGCCATGGCGTACAACTCTGCGGATATAGGACGTCGTATCTTCCCATCTTGCTTCCGTCACTTACTTTCCATTCCCTTCCATCTGCTTTACTGCGGAATAAAATTCGTCTTTGGTTATCCCAAAACGGTTGACGCGAAATAAAAATTGCTTGGCGTTGGTATCCCCAATCCCCAAAATTCTCCCGAGCCGGGACCGTCTTGCAGCCGAACAGCTTTGCCCAACCAGGCCGCTTTGCCGCAAATCAGCCATTACTACCGCCTCAGTATTCATCTTCTCAGCAATTTTCACTCCATCGTTGCTGTCCATATTCGAAATCTTTACTTCGAGTATTTTGGAAAACGCTTTCCTGATCTCCTCCGAAGAAACGTTTTCCAGGCCAATATCATGATCTTTCGGATTGCGGGCTACCTCGACAGAAAGATAAACATGCCTGGCTTTCGGGATCCGTTTATTGATCCGCTCCCGAATCTGTTTTCCGGCAAAATCAGGGTCCGTACAGACAATAACGCCGCGTCTCTCTGCCATCTCCGCAATATACTCCAGCTTTTGTTCGGTCAATCCAAACCCCTCCGTCCAGATGACGTCAACTTTGCCCAGGGCACGTCTGACTGCATGCGCATCGTTTTTTCCTTCGACCACGATCAGCGGCTCATAATCAAGACCCGTATTTGTGTTGAAATTCATTTCATTCTCCTTTAGCTTGCAGCGACAAAAGCTTATCTATCTTCTTATCAATAGCCACTATTTTTCCCAGGCTGTTTTGATTGCTCTCAATGGCAGCTTCAATCTGCAGTACTTTGCGTCTGAGCTCGTTTAAGGCATTCTGAAGCAGTGTGTCCGAAGCCAGAATATCTTTCCCCAGTTCTTTCGTTGCTTCGCGAAAGCGGTTAAAAAATGTTTCGCTTTGTTTTTCGATGTAAAGAGTCAGCAGCCTTCCGGGAAGCAGCGTGTTGGTCCGGCCGTCCCCTCTGATCTTGTATGTGCCCCCAGCCGTGCAGTGCGGCTTTTCTTTACCGGAGGGAATCTCAATTCGATAGATTGGTTTTCTGGCATAGTTTTCTATTATTATAGCGACTTCAACGGGCGGAACACAACTCTCCGCTTTACTTAAAATAAAGAGTCTTTCCTTGTCACCAACCGGACAGCCTATAATTCTACCTTTCTGCATGCTGTTTTTATCTTCAATCTCACCCACGCCAGCTAAAATGGTTCCTCCATTTTCTGAATTCGCAAATGCTACTAAATCTGTGGCTTGAATGCCTTTAACTGTCATTTTGAAATCCGCATCGAAACCTTCCTGTTTGACCAGCAGCTGTTTTGTTTTGCTGGAAATCGTCATATATAGATCTTTTTCCATAAAAACCTCATGATAGGATATTTTCCTATTCTATCATAACCAATCATCAAACAAAAAATCACTCCAAAGAACCGCATCAGGAAGATTGAAAACAAAAGGAGGAACGTATCCTTTTGTCCCCCCTCTCCGCGGTATGTCTTAATGCAGTTGTTTTTCTGCTGCGCAGGCCTCACTGTCCACAATATCCAAAATCCTGCTCAAGATCTCCTCGTATTTTTCTTCGACAGCCTTAAAATTCATATACGGCACATAATATTGCTCCAAAGCATCGTGCTCCTGTTTGACCTGGTGAATACAGTCCATTCCGCTGAGCATAAGATGACCAAACAAATCCAGGTCACTGTTCCGTTCCTGTGTCAGTGATAAAGAAAGCTCTGTATGGACATGCCTGTTCAGGTTAACGGACTCTTGATGATTGTTTCGGAAATATTCGCTCGACGTCAGGGCGACCTGCAGTTCTTTGATCACAATCGTTCCGATCTTGGAAGGGATCAGCGGTAAGTGATAGATTTCTACATCAAAACCATTTTCCATGGCCTTAGCGGCAATTTTCTCCATAAAAACGGATCTTCCTGTACCCATCTCGCCTTCCAGATAAACAATTTCCCGGATTTCCTGCAGAATAGAATCTGTAAAATCAACAAAACCTTCCGGTGTATACGCACAGGAAAACAGATGTCTGGCCACGCCGGTCCTACAGGAGCTTTCCGCCATGTACACACCCTCAAATATTTTCTTTGCCAAACGCGATGTTTCCATATTCAACGCAAAAAAATCCATAGACTGCCTGGTTATGGCCATCATATTCTCCGCGACAGCTCTGGCTGCACTTAACAAACGGTAAGCCCTGGCAAACAGACGGCTGACTTCATTCGTTGAAGCGATAATATGTTTTACATTGTGCTGTATGGCATCCGTATCCCAGAATTCTCCCAGATTGATGATTTCATCCAGACCTCCAGGATACTTCGGATCCACAATATGCGGTGCAGTTCCATCAACCATCACAACCCCGGCATCCACAACTGCTATTCCGTCCAGGGAGTGATGATCGGAAGAGCAGTGGTGGAATTCCACATCATAACCCATTTCTGCCATTCTGTTCCCAATTTTTTTCATCAACGTTGATTTTCCGACACCAGGTCCTCCTTTGAGCACAAAAATCCGTTTCGTACCTTTTTCCAGCAGAAACGAATAGTACGAAAAAAATCCCTCTGAGGTATTTCCGCCCGGAAATACATGTTTCATGTTTCCTTTCATTTTACCGACACTCCTCAATGAATAATATGTTCACGCTTCATTTTATTGCCTGTTGCCTTAAAAGGTTCAATTGATGGTTCAGGGCAGTTCAGGAAAAAAAGTTTGACAAATCTCATTGATTTATTTCCCTTATTAATAAGGATTGTCGTTTCTTCGACTATTTTCATGCAGATATGCATGTTAATTACCACTAAAATCATTCAGCCGCTTGTTGCATTATTCCAGTTTCCAGCTTATAATCAAAATGTCTTTGGACGTTTGTCTGAGCATGGCATTTGTGATCTGCTGAGGGAGGGGAGATTTTCGCATGGATTTGCGCCGGGTATTTGACTGTATGATTTCCGTTTCGGAGTTAGGCCGCGGACAAGCTTCAAAAGTTATTCAGGCCGTTGAAGATGAAGGCAATCCCTATATCATCGTCAAAAATAATAAACCCCAGGCTGTCATCATCTCCATCCATGAATATTCGGAACTAATGCGCATCCGAGATATGGTCGCCTCTGGTCAGAATATCAGTTCTCCGCTCTATTCGCCCCATTTCCAGGATAATTATGCCTCCCTGAAAACAAATGCTCTTTCTGACGATGAAATCAATATTTTCCTTGAAAGTGAAGACCTCGAAGGCCTGGATCTTGAAAGCGAATCAAATGACTAAATGACGAACCAATAAATTTGATTCCTATATATAAATTGAACAGTTATATAAATTATAACAGTTTGGCAATCATCCAGATATTTTCAAAAAAATAGCTTGGATTTTGCTTGAACTGTTTTCTTTATTCATACTATAATGAATCTTATATCACCGAAAACAACCTATAACATTTGATGATATCTTATAAATGCAGATCTAAAATTTGAGAGGATGGAGACAATGAAAAAGCTTCTGACAGGCAACGAAGCGATTGCAAGAGGTGCCTGGGAAGCCGGAGTTGTAGTATGCACGGCTTATCCAGGAACCCCCAGTACGGAAATTACAGAAAACGCAGCAAAATATGATGAGATGTATGCGGAATGGTCCCCGAACGAAAAAGTAGCACTCGAAGTTGGTTTGGGTGCTGCGATTGCCGGCGGAAGAGCGCTTGTCTCCATGAAACATGTTGGGGTAAACGTAGCAGCAGATCCCTTGTTTACACTTTCGTATACCGGTGTTAACGGTGGACTGGTACTTGTATCTGCTGACGATCCGGGCATGCATAGTTCTCAAAATGAACAGGATAACCGTCATTTTGGACGGGCAGCAAAAATTCCGGTACTAGAGCCGGCCAACAGCCAGGAGGCCAAAGATTTTACCAAATTGGCTTTTGACATCAGCGAGATGTTTGATACTCCGGTTATGCTCAGAACGACAACACGGGTGGCACATTCCCAGTCCCTGGTCGAACTTGCTGACCGTGAGGAGAAAGGAATCAAGGAATATCAGAAAAATCCTTCCAAATATGTGATGATTCCCGCAAATGCCCGTCATCGCCATGTAGTTGTTGAGGATAGGCTGATAAAACTAAAAAACTACGCTGAAAGTACCGATTTAAACCGTGTTGAATGGAACGATACAAAAATCGGAGTAATTACCAGCGGCGTAACCTACCAGTATGTCAAAGAAATTTTACCGGAAGTTTCAATCTTAAAACTTGGCATGACCTTCCCGCTGCCCCAAAAAATGATTATGGACTTTGCGGACAAAGTAGATCAGTTATATATTGTCGAAGAATTGGAACCTTTTATCGAAGAGTATGTAAGATCCTGGGGTCTTGATGTTCATGGCAAGGATACTTTTCCGCTGATCGGAGAATTACTGCCGGAAACGATTGCCGCCAAAATGGTACAGACGCTTGGGGACTGTTCTCCCCGCGAGACGGCCGAACCAGATCAACTGCAATATGAAGTTCCTCCGCGTCCTCCTGTCCTATGTCCCGGCTGTCCGCACAGAGGTCTTTTCTATGTACTTAATAAGCTTAAAGTCACTGTCGCCGGTGACATCGGTTGTTATACGCTTGGCTGCCTTGCTCCGCTTAAAGCCATTGACACGACCATTTGTATGGGAGCAAGCATCGGTACTGCTATTGGTATGGAGAAAGCCAGAGGTAAGGATTTTGCACGCAGCCTGGTCGCTGTGATTGGAGATTCTACTTTCATTCATTCGGGAATAACTGCACTTGTTGACGTTGTCTACAATAAAGCAACAACAACGACAATTATTCTGGATAACCGCATCACGGCAATGACCGGCCACCAACATAACCCGACGACCGGGTTTACAGTTAAAGGAGAGCCTACCAAAGAAATTGATCTCGTCCTTCTGGCCAAGGCCGTCGGCGTAGAACGGGTACGGGTTGTTGACCCGTTTGAGCTGGAGGGGCTAGAAAAAATTGTCGGAGAAGAACTGGCTGCAGAAGAGCCTTCAGTCATAATCACCCAACGGAATTGCGCCCTGATCGATAAAAGCAGGAATAACCCTTATAGCGTATCCCCGGGAGCTTGTACCGGCTGTCTACGCTGCCTTAAGTTAGGCTGTCCCTGTATTGCCAAGGAAGGGAAAAAAGTCAGGATCAATCTTGCCCAGTGTGTAGGCTGCGGGCTTTGTGCCACCGTCTGCCCCAGCGAAGCAATGAGGAAAGAAGGTAGCGCCAATGACTGATATCACGAATATTCTTATTGTTGGAGTAGGGGGACAGGGAACAATCCTTGCAAGCAGAGTACTGGCGGGCGCCGTCCAAATGACCGGCCAGGACGTTAAGGTCTCGGAGATTCACGGGATGGCTCAGCGGGGCGGGAGTGTGGTTACCCAGGTAAGATACGGCAAAGAAGTCGCCTCCCCGATCATTCCTGAAGGTGAAGCGGATATTATACTCGCTTTTGAGAAGCTGGAGGCTCTCCGCTGGCTGCCCTATCTGAAAAAGGATGGCAGCATCTTAATTAATGACCAAAGGATCGATCCTATGCCGGTAGTCGTCGGAGCAGCGCAATATCCTTCCGATGTGTTGGATATTATTAAAAAAGAACGTAAAGAAGTTTTCATCATCAACGGACTCGAAAAGGCTGTCGAAGCTGGTAACGCTAAAGCAGTCAACGTTGTTTTGCTGGGATTGCTGGCCAGATGCCTGAAGATCGACAAGCAAACTTGGCTTGATGTTATCCGGGAAACAGTCCCCTCCAAACTGCTTGAGGTCAATCTGAAAGCTTTTGAAGAGGGCTGGAACAGTTTTGACCGCTGAGTTGTATCTCTGTACAAAAAAATGACCGATAGGATACTGCTAATAGTGTTATGCTATTGGCAGTATTTTTTTAGGCTCTATGTCAAATGTTGGGGTGAACCCCAAAACAAGAGTAACTCTAAACCAATATGATGCTGCTAATGGTTTTTGACTGTTATCAGCATTTTTTGAGCTAGGCTAAGGTTGACGACATGGTGCCATCCTCTTTTCGGCTGTTGTGCCATCCATGGCACAAACAGTCGCGTTCCGCATCCGAGCTCCACTTGGCGCGAACAGTACCATGTCGTTAATATCTCGTTCATTAAGCCATCATCTAGAGAATGTGGGATTCTCATACGAAAAAAGGGGACAGCACGACTTTATCGAACATATGTTTGCTTTATTCATTATCCTGTGCTAGAATTAATTTGGGTGATGAGCATGGGTACTCTGGAAAAACTTGCAGTCCTCGCTGATGGAGCCAAGTATGATGTCTCTTGTGCGTCAAGCGGGGTAAATAAGCATAATCAAGGCGGTATCGGCAACTCCAAATCATTTGGCATTTGCCATACCTGGTCTGCTGATGGCCGCTGTGTTTCGCTTTTAAAGATTCTCCTGACCAACTACTGCATCTATAACTGCAATTACTGCGTCAACCGCAATCAGAATGATATCCCGCGAGCCAGTTTCACGCCAAGGGAAGTTGCCGACCTGACGATTCAATTCTACAGGCGGAATTATATTGAAGGTCTTTTTTTGAGCTCGGGTATTGAGCGCAGTCCAAATCATACCATGGAAAGGATTTATCAGGTTCTTGACATTCTGAGGCATGAATATCACTTTTACGGATATATACACGTCAAAGTGATTCCCGGCGCCGATCCGGCACTGGTCAACAAGACCGGATTGCTCGCCGACAGGATGAGCATTAATATTGAACAGCCTACAGAGCAGAGCCTCAAACTCCTGGCCCCGCAAAAGACACTGCCCGTCCTATTTGCGCCGATGAATCAAATTCATCATCAGATGACGCAAAACGCTTCCGAAAGAAAGATTTTCCGGCACGTCCAAAAATTTGTTCCAGCAGGACAGTCGACCCAGATGATTGTCGGGGCAAGCAAAGACAGCGACCTTTCCATTATTAAAGCCACAGAAACCCTTTACAACCGTTTTCAGTTGAAAAGAGTCTATTACTCGGCCTATGTTCCCGTTAATGAGGGCCCAAATCTTCCTGCTCTTTCCACTTCTCCGCCTTTGCTTAGAGAACACCGGCTCTATCAGGCGGACTGGCTGCTGAGATTTTACAGCTTTAAAGCGGATGAAATCGTCAATGAACAGAGTCCGTTTTTGGATACCGATTTTGATCCCAAAATTTCCTGGGCGCTTCGAAACATGCAGTTATTTCCTCTAGAAATCAACCAAGCCTCTTATGAAGAGCTGCTTCGAATTCCTGGCGTAGGCGTGACTTCCGCCCAGAGAATCATTCGGCAGCGCAGGCTGGGTAATATTTCTTATAATCATCTTAAAAAAATGGGGGTGGTTCTTAAGCGCGCTAAATATTTTATCACGTGTCAGGGCTGTTATTACGGAGGCATCCCTGCAGAAAGTGCCTTGGTGCGCCAGGCCCTGACACCTGTGGCCAAACCCGTTCAGCTATGTTTGTTTTGATTTATCCTGTAAACATATATGATCATTTTAGGGTTGACAAGGTTCTAGGAGTCTTCCGAAGAATGAGGGACTGTTGAAAATGGATTATTTATATGACGGAAGCTTTGACGGTTTACTGACTTCAATATATTACAGCTATTATGAACAAAAAGCCCATGGAATCTATCCTGAAGCTTCGTATCAGTTCAATATGTTCACGCCATCTACTGTTATCCAAAGTGATCCTGTGCTTGCTGCCAGGGTTTATGATGCGATAGACAGAAAAATTTCTGTCTACTCCTTAATGCAGATCTATTATGTATACCTCTCGAACAATCCCGCCAAAGAAAACCTTATCTTAAAATACCTTCAGCTCGGCTTTCAATTAGGTCCGAAAATTGACAGCATTCATTCTCATCCCGAGGTATTGCCGATCCGGCAAACAGCCAAGAAAGTATCTTTTGAAGCAGAACGCTTTTTAGGGCTGCTTCGCTTTACGGATACCGGCAGTTATCTTTATGCGGTTCTGGAGCCGGATCATAATATATTAATTCTTCTGGCCGACCATTTTGCTGACAGGCTAGCAGGCGAACGTTTCATTATTCATGACAAAAAAAGAAATCTTGCGATTATCTGCAATAAAAAAGAATGGTACCTTTCCGATTCCTCCGAGGAAGCAGCCATTCCTGATTCAGAGACAGAACAATTTTACCAAGAGCTCTGGGCTAAATATTTTACCCGTATCAGCATCGAAAACCGCAAAAATAAAAAGCTCCAATCCCATTTTGTCCCCCAGCGCTATCGGCATAACCTGGTAGAATTTCGAAAATCGGAGCTGCTTTAGTCCCATCCGTCCATCAATTCATTACAATGTTCTTTCAACCAGTTTTTCCACTTCTTATAGTCCGGCAGAATTTGTTCCACGAATGCCCAAAATTCCTTGGAATGGTTCATGTACTTAAGATGGGCTAATTCGTGAATAATCACATAAGCCGCAACCTGGTTCGGTGCCATGATAATGCGCCAATTTAAGTTGATGTATCCTTTGCTTGAACAGCTTCCCCATTTTGTTTTTTGATCCTTAATTCTAAGTTTTTGATAGATAATATCCAGCTGTCTGGCATAATACTCAACCTGTTCAGGAAGAAGCTTTTGGGCCTGTCGGATATACCATTCTTCCAGTATCTTTTTGGTTGATTGACTTTTTTTCTCTTTTGATAACCCCGGTGGAACGGTTACAACGATCCTGCTTCCAATAAACGATGCTGAGGAGCTTCCGGGTCCGGCCTTTTCCTCGATCAGCAGAGGATAATGCCTGCCCCTGTACAGTAGTTTTTCACCTGAAACATATTCCTTCGCAGCAGTTTCCCCTGCTGCTGAATTTTGTTTTTCGATGTACTTCAATATCAGGTCTTTATTGTTTTCCAGATATCGTCTGGCCTGGGTGAAAGTAACTTCGGCAGGAACAGAAACCTTTAACTTCTGATGTTTGATGGTAACAATCAATCTTTTTGCTTTGCTGCTTTTTCGAAGCTCGTATTCAATTTGCCTTTTGCCTATACGAAGGTATTCCATTTTGCCTTCCACTTTACTCCCGAAAATAATGATATTGCCCTGTGCAAAAAATCGAGCAAGACTATTTTACTACGATTAAGGGAAAAAAAGAAACCTTTACGCCAATAAATATTATCTGAATATATCTTTTATTTGTATTTTTCGTTCATAATCCCGTCATACCGTCCGATAGGTTGCCTGGCTGACTGCCACTTTCCACCCGCTCAGGTATTGTTGGCGCTCAGATTCGGTGATGTTCGAAGCAAAAATAAGGCGCCCTTTACTAAGGTCTTTCAGCTCTTCCTTGTCCTTCCAGTATCCGGTTGCCAAACCTGCCAGATATGCTGCTCCCAAAGCCGTAACCTCACAAATTTCTGACCGTTCAACCGGAATACCGCTGAGATCCGCCTGAAACTGCAGCAGGAAATTATTATCAGCTGCACCGCCGTCTACTTTCAAGGCCTTAAGAGGGATATCGGCATCCTTAGCCATTGCCGTAAGAACATCATTTGTCTGATAAGCAATGCTCTCCAGCGCGGCTCTTACAAGGTGGAAACGGTTTGCGCCCCGGGTAAGTCCGGTCACTATGCCGCGGGCATGCATATCCCAGTATGGTGCGCCGAGTCCGACGAAGGCCGGAACAATATAGACATCGTTCGTATCTTTGACCTGAGTTGCATAATACTCGCTTTCGGCAGAAGTTTTCAGCAATCCAAGTTCATCACGAAGCCACTGAATGACTGCTCCGCCAATAAACACACTGCCTTCCAGCGCATATTCCACCTCGTTGTCAATTCCCCAGGCAATTGTCGTCAGCAATTTATTTTGAGACCGGATCATATTTCTACCGGTATGCATCAGGATAAAACAACCCGTACCGTAGGTATTTTTGACCATTCCTTCTGTAAAGCAGGCCTGCCCAAAAAGTGCGGCCTGCTGATCACCGGCTATGCCAGCTATCGGTATTTCAGCTCCAAATATCGAAGAATCTGTTACACCGTAACAGTGGCTGCTCGGACAGACTTCCGCCAGCAGTGGTCTGGGGATATCCAAATAAGATAATATTTTGTCATCCCACGCTAGTTCCCTGATATTATAGAGCATGGTCCGGGAGGCATTGCTGTAATCCGTAATATGCAGCCGGCCTTTGGTAAGATTCCAGACGAGCCAGCTGTCAATTGTGCCAAAAAGCAAATCCTCTTTTTCGGCCATCGCCTGACCATCCGGGATATGATCCAGGATCCAGCGAATTTTCGTTCCGGAAAAATAAGCATCCGCAACAAGGCCGGTCGCATCTGAAATATACTCGTTCAAGGTACCGTTCAGTATCTGCTCGCAAAGTTCCGTCGTTCTACGGCATTGCCAGACAATCGCATGATAGACAGGTTTGCCGGTAAAACGGTTCCAAACCACAGTCGTCTCCCTTTGATTTGCTATCCCTAGCCCAACAATATCATCCGGATTTATGTTCGTCTGATCCAGAACCTCTCTGATAGCAGCCAGCTGGGTGTCCCAGATTTCCAAAGGATCATGTTCAACCCACCCCGGGAACGGATAAATCTGGGCAAACTCTTTTTGGGCTTTACCTACGATCATTCCTTCATGGTTAAAAATGACAGCCCGTGAGCTTGTTGTCCCCTGATCGCGCAATAATATATTTTTGAACCATTTGTGTTCCTCCATTAACCAGTTCATTAATGAGCCAAAGCCCGAATACTTTTCGCAAATAATTTTATTATACTATAATTAATGAGAAAACAGGCCAAAATAGTTCCAATCAGTACCCGATTAAGCTGAATAGATGAACACGGCAACCAGAATTATCTGAGGAAAGAAGTGTCAGACTATGCAAAACTGGCAGGAAAAAGCAGCCATACTCGTTGATGAGCATGTAGCTCCTCAAGGAGTTCATGACAAACGCATCCTGGACGCCATTAAAAAAATCCCCAGACATTTGTTCATTCCTGAAGATTTATGGCCCTACAGTTATGATGATGAACCGCTTCCGATCGGAGAGAAGCAGACGATCTCTCAGCCCTTTATTGTCGCTAAAATGACCGAGCTATTGGCTTTGGAACCTGGTGACAAAGTCCTTGAAATAGGTACGGGTTCCGGCTATCAGTCTGCTTTGCTGGCCGAGATGGGTATGGCCGTGACAACCATCGAAAGAATCGAAGCACTCGCCCTTAAAGTTCGAGTATTATTTGAACAGCTGAACTATCCAATCTGCAGTATCATTGCCGACGGCCGAAACGGTTATGAACCAAATGCACCGTACCGGGGAATCCTCGTAACGGCAGCAACACCGGTCATTGGACCTTGCTGGCTTGAACAGCTCGATGTCGACGGAAAAATCGTTGTCCCGCTTGAAGCCGGCGAAGGGCTAGCCTGTCAGCGTTTGCTGGTCAGACAAAAGACCAATACAAATCCGGAAGGCTATATTGACAGCTGGGATGACTACTGCCGCTTTGTACCGCTGCTCTCTGGGACAGCAGCGGGAACAAAAGAAACGCTCCCATGTCCCCGCTCGTCTATTTCCCGTACTTAAGCAGCCTCTTCACGGCAAATTCTACCCATTTGCTATCCGGCTGTCCATAATTGCTGTAAGGATGAATGGAGATCCCTCCTCTGGGGCTGAATTCTCCTATAACTTCGATATATCTAGGTTCAAGTAGCCGGATCAGGTCCTTCATGATGATGTTGACAACATCTTCGTGGAAACCTCCATGGTTGCGGAAACTGAAAAGATATAGCTTCAACGATTTGCTTTCTACCAATTTTTGATCCGGAATGTAATTGATAATCATCGTTCCAAAATCCGGCTGGCCGGTAATCGGACACAGGCTGGTAAATTCAGGGCAATTTAAGCGGACAAAATAATTATTATCGGGATACTTGTTTGCAAAACTCTCCAGTATGTCCGGATCATAATCAAAAACATAGCGTGTTTGTCCCGATCCCAGAAGTGACAGGTCCTCAGTTTCCTTGTTTTTCATTTACGGTAACCTCCCAACGGTTCTTAATCATAAACAGAATGCTTATTCCGAGCACTTGCATCAGACTCTTAACAGCAAACTGCCCGAGTACTGCATTCGGTACAAAATCCCAGATCAGGATGCCTGAAATAAGCGGGGACAGACCGATTAATATAAAGACTAAACTATCGAGAAAACTGCTGACAATCCCGCTCGCAAACACTTTACGCAGGAAAGAGCCTTTAAGCCTCGTATAAATTTCCGTATCTGCCGATTCCGATATCAAAAAGGAAATGGCTGAAGCCAAGGTAATGGTCAAAGTATCTCCAAGAAGTTTGGAGGAAACAGCCGATAGGACAAGAGCCGTGGTAATCGCCAGATAAGCAGCTTTTCGCCCGTACTTGCGCTGAATAATGTCCCTAAGTACCAACGTCACCCCGATCAGCCAGCTTCCGTAAGGAATTAAAAACGGTCCTATCTGCAAAGGTGCCAGCGCTGCAGTAATAATATTCGCAATAATGATGGCAGCTAAATAAAGAATAAGCAACATTATTTTTCTCCTAATAATAAATAATGACCCAAAGATTTGCCACTCCTTGCCGTCCATGGATGTTAAAAATAAAAAGGGCATGTAACTGCCCTAAAACTACCAGACGATAGCTTCCCTAGTTTTGTTTAGAGACAGGATGGATGACGAACTGTCTTATTAAGTTAAATGGTCTATTCCATATCGGTAAACGGCCAGGATGCGGATAGCTTGCAGCTGTCTCCTCGATAATAAGTAATACCCAGCCCGATTGGCTTATCCTGTGTATTAAACAGTCTTTGCTCAACAACCAAAAGTGGGAGAGCATTGTACAGGGACAGGTATTTTGATATTTTTTCATCAGGCATTTGGGCAGAAATTGTTAATTCTTTCTTAATCGCAAACAGAGAAGTATACCGAGAAACAATTTCCGGGAAAGTATTGTATTTGATTTCTTTTTCAACGATAGGCATTCCCTTGTAGTAAATCAGGTATTTTTCATCATACGCGACTGCTTCTCCATTGCTGCAATGGATCCGTTTAACCATAATTATTTTTTTGCTTTGGGGTATATTCAGACTGTCAATGAGTCTTGGTGTCGGCAGGATAATTTTAACTTCAATCAGCTTGGTCGTATCGATGGTGTTAATCAGATTTGCCATCTCGTTGTAATATAAGATGTATTTCTTGGAATCCGGTTCATTCACAAAGCTACCCTTGCCAGGGATAGAGGTGATATATCCCTCATTCACTAAGATTGCCAGACCCTTGCGGACCGTCATCCGGCTCACGCCATAGGTATCACACAATGAATTTTCTGAAGGGATCGCATCTCCCGGCTTCAAAACACCCTCTTTGATTTTTTTCTTTATCTCTTCAATAATATGTTGATAGATTGGTAATTCCATCTTCTTACTCCTCGGCAATTATTTAGTTATCATATATTATACATAGGAACAGATTAATAAATCCATCAATATTTTTTAAGCCACTAACTTATTTACTTTCTTCAAAAACCTGTATTCTGCAGATATTCCTGTTGAAAAGCAGGATTTGCCGCCAGGTCAAAATGGGTTACCTTTGCCAATAATATCAAAGTATTCATCCGTATATTTCTGGACAGTAGAAAATTCAATGCTCCGGCTCCTGCCGCATTGCCTATGGACCGGATGGGTACATTCGAAAAATCGGGAAACAGACCGAGTACCTGAGCACTTGGAGCGTCAATATAGTTGCCGAAGGCCCCGGCAATCAGAATTTCCTCGAGATCTTCTCCTTTCAGCCCATATTCTTTCATTAATAGCATACATCCTGTATAAATGGCGCTTTTGGCTAGCTGTACAGCACGAATATCCTTTTGGCTGATGTAAATTCGGTCGTTATCACCGGACTGTCCCTCATCCATCAGGTAGAAAACGCTGACCCCGTCAATTTTTGCCAGATAATCAGCAAATCTTTGATTTTCCGGCCGGCAAATTTTTAAATATTTGTCGGGAGGCAGCAGTCTGCCTTCTTTACTGATCAGCTCGGCTTTCAACATTTCAGCAACTGCATCAACGATACCGGAGCCACAAATCCCTTTGGGCTGTTCTCCGCCAATCACTTTTAATTTAATTTTACCTTCCGACAGTTTTACCCGTTCGATGGCTCCGTTTGTTCCACGCATTCCAAAGCGGATCGTTGCTCCTTCGAGGGCCGGTCCGGCAGCAGTTGAAGTGGCTAGCCACTTCTTCTCGTTCCCCAATAAAATTTCGCCGTTTGTTCCAAGATCAATAATCAATCTGTTCCCTTGACGTTCCCCTTCAGGCAAAGCCAGTAGGACAGCCAAAGTGTCCGCTCCGACGAAGCCCCCGATCAAAGGTAAAAAATCAATAATGGCATTGGGATGAATGTTAAGGCTCAACTCCCGTGCTGTTGTTAACACTTCACTTAAAATCGTATTGGTGTAAGGCGTCCTGCCAAGAGATCCAGGATACAAACCTAAAAAGAGGTGCTGCATGGCACTGTTGCCGCAAATCACCATCGTATAGATATTTTCAGCGCTGATCTGGTTTTGCTGTATCGCTTCCAGAATCAGGGTGTTAATGGTCTCTACTACTTTACGCTGAAGAATTTTTAGCCCTTCAGGATTATTTATCGCCGCCATAATGCGGGATATAACATCCGCACCTTCCGTAATCTGACCGTTTAAGCCGGAATATACCCCTACTTTTTTGCCGCTATTAAGGTCATATAAGTAGGCCACAACTGAGGTACTCCCAAGGTCAACGGCAAATCCATAATTGCTGGCTGAGGTGTCGCCCTGCTCAATATCAAGCAGCTGTTCGTCTCTTAAGACCAAAGTAATGCCTGTCATTTCCTGTTTCTGCATCAGCAGTGATAATTTTTGCAGAAGGCATAAAGCTGGCGTATTAATCCGGAATGGAACCGTGGCTTGAATATGTTCCCAGTCCCCGTAATAGAACGGAGTTCTTAGAAACTTCTTATCGATAAAGATCTTTTTAACTGGCGGATCGATGTTTAGCTCTGTTTCAATACGATCTGTTAAAATTGAGGCTTCATGTTTATAGTCTTCATATTTAAGATAAACGATCAAGCCGTCGCTTACTGGTTCCTGACACGCCAATACTTCCTGCCGTATGCCGTCCCTTTCTATTTCAACTGTGCATTTTTTACATGTACCTTTTCCTCCGCATACAAGATCAAGTGGATATCCAAGGCCTGAACAGGCAGCAGCGACCGTGTCATTCTCCTGGCATAAGATTTCTTTATTCTGGCTTGGAAATAGAACTTTTTTCATCATATTGTTTTCCTTTCTGTTATAATAAAACCTGCCATTTTCAGCGAAGGACAACCGTCTTTTTCCAAAAAAACATTCTAACATATCATATTATAAAACGTAACTTTCCTTAATTACAAGTCGGTAGTTTCAGGCTATTGTCGAAATAGAAATTATTTTCTAAAAAATCTCTTATTTTTTGTCTTTTAAATATATTGACTATTGAAAATTCGGATGATATATTAAAGTAAGCAAAACACCTGTATATACAATAGTATACATTATTTGGACGCAATTATCTCTTTTTATTTTCTTTATTTTTTATTTTCATGTTAGACTTTTGAGAATAATTGGAAAGGGGGATACTTATGGAGAACGCTTTTCGTAAAGCAATACAGGACAACAATGAGTTTATTGTAACATGGGAACTCGTACCCGGCCGCGGCTCTAAAGAAGTTTCTCAGGAAAAAGCGCTTCAATTGGCGGAGCAGACTGCTAAAGGGAAAAAGATCCATGCTGTTAGTCTGACTGACAACCCGGGTGGAAGTGTCGGCATTAATCCTGAGGGCATTGGCAGGGAAATCAAAAGTCTGGGCATCGATGCAATTATTCACGTTGCCTGCAAGGACAAAAACCGCACACAACTGGAAAGCCAGCTTTTTTCCCTGGAACGTTCGGGACTCCATAACTTACTGGTACTGACCGGCGACTATGATCCAGGTAATTTCTTCGGACGGCCCAAACCGGTTTTTGACCTTGATTCCACTCAGCTCTTGGCCTTTATCACCAAGATGAATGACGGGTTGGAACTTCCCACAGTTAGAGGTGTCAATAAACTTCAGCCAACCCATCTGTTTGCGGGTGCTGCTGTTTCACCTTTTAAAGCCACCGAAGCCGAGCAGATGCTCCAGTACACCAAGCTCAAAAAGAAGATCGAGAATGGTGCTCAGTTCATTATACCCCAAGTTGGCTACGATGTCAGAAAGTACCACGAACTCTATCAATTTGTGAAGCACAATAACCTGCCCGGGTGTCTGATGGGAAATATTTACCTGCTGACTTATGGTGCTGCCAAAGCGATGAGTATGAATAAAGTCCCCGGATGTGTTGTTACGGACAAGCTTGTTGCTGAACTGGAACAGGAAAAACAAAGCAGCGACAAGGGTGTTGCCGCCATGCTCGATAGGGCAGCGAAACTCTTTGCTATCCTGAAAGGTATGGGCTACAAAGGCGTTCATCTCGGCGGGCATAATACGACGTATGAACAAGTTGAATATATTATTGACCGTGGAAACGAATTGACCGCCAACTGGCAGGATTATATTCGGGAGTTTGACTATCCTCAAAAAAACGGTTTCTATGTTTACGCCAAAGATGAAAAGACCGGCTTGAATACTGCTCAAAAATCCAATGACTACAACAATTATGAGAAGAGCTTTGATTTGAATTATAAGATGTCTAGAGTTGTTCACAAGATGATGTTTGAACCTAACAAAGGAATGTTCGGCTTTATGCGCGGATTTTGTCATGCCATAAAGGATTCTGCGCTGGAAAAACCTTTCCACGGCATTGAGCATCTCGCCAAATCCTGCATGTACAATTGCCAGGACTGCGGTGACTGTGCGCTGATCGATGTAGCCTATGTCTGTCCAATGGGCAACTGTCCCAAGAACCAACGGAACGGCCCATGTGAAGGAAGCTACAACGGCTGGTGTGAAGTGTATCCGGACAAGCAAAAGTGCATCTGGGTCAAAGCCTATTACCGCTTAAAAGGCTATTCTGAGGAAGAAAAGCTGAATTCCTATCATGTGAGCCCTTACAATTGGGAAAAACAGCATACTTCAGGCTGGATAAACTTTTTTGAAGGCCAGGACCACTCTGCGGAAAGACTTGGCATTAAACCTAGAACAAAGTCCAAAGAAAAAGAATAAAGTGCTTCAGTTTAAAGGCATTCAGTCTTTGTAACCGTCCTTTAAACCTTATGACCTTTTAAATCAGTCCAAATACACTTATAATAGGGGTAGGAGAATGGAAAAAATGTTTAAAACTCCTTCAGAGATTACTGAGGGATTTGTAGAATATGGAAAGAATAAAACGAATTCTTCTATATTGAAATTGCTGCTGTTGGCAATACTAGCGGGAGCCTTTATTGCCTTCGCGGCGGAAGGCTCTAATACTGCCATTCACACCATCACTTCTGTTGGCTTAGGCAAAGCACTCGCTGGTGCCTTATTTGCCACAGGACTGATGATGGTGGTTATCACCGGAGCTGAATTATTCACCGGAAACACCCTGATTGTGGTATCTTGTATGGAAAAGGAATCAAGATGGCTAAAGATGCTGCGTAATTGGACGATTGTCTATATCGGGAACTTTATTGGTTCCATGCTTGTCGTCTTGTTTATCCTTTACTCCGGCCAGTTTGACTTTTCCTCAGGTCTACTCGGAGGGTTTACAATCAAAGTCGCCGCATATAAGACGGGCCTGACTTTCCCGAAAGCTTTCTTCATGGGAATCTTGTGTAACTGGCTGGTTTGTATGGCTGTTTGGATGGCGAATGCCGCCAAGGATATCACCGGTAAACTTCTTGCTATCTTTTTTCCGATCTGGCTGTTCATTACTTCTGGTTTTGAACACTGTGTTGCCAATATGTATTACATTCCTGCCGGCATTCTTGCCAAAGCCAACCCGACCTGGGTGGCCCAGGCTGCAACGCTCGGTGTAACACCTGAAAAACTTGCTCACCTTAACTGGGGAACGTTTGTCGTGAATAACCTTATTCCTGTTACGCTCGGAAATATCGTTGGCGGAAGCATATTTGTCGGACTTATTTACTGGCTGAGCTTCATGTACAAAAAGAAATCCACTACTGTTTTGGATGTAGACCATCTTGTTCAGAAAAAATTTGATAGTGCTTACGTAAAATCTAAATAAAGTTAAGCAAAATGTCCATAATTAAAAAAAGGGGGAAAACCAATGGCTTTCAAAAGTGATATTGAAATCGCCCAGGAATCAACCATGCTGCCTGTATTAGATGTAGCAAAAGAACTCGGAATCCCCGAGGATTATCTGGAATCCTATGGCAAATACAAAGCCAAGGTCGACTACAACTTATTAAATCAAAAAGCGGACACACCGAATGGCAAACTGATTCTTGTTACTGCCATCAACCCGACTCCTGCCGGAGAAGGTAAAACTACGACATCCGTCGGTTTAGGAGATGCTCTCCATTATCTCGGCAAAAAAACTGTCATTGCACTACGCGAACCATCCTTAGGCCCTGTATTTGGTGTCAAAGGTGGCGCCGCTGGCGGCGGTTATGCTCAGGTCGTACCAATGGAAGATATCAACCTTCACTTCACAGGTGATTTTCATGCCATCGGTGCTGCCAACAACCTGATTGCAGCGATGCTCGACAACCATATCCAACAAGGCAACGCGCTGGATATCGATGTCCGTAGAATTACTTGGAAAAGATGCATGGATATGAATGACCGCCAGCTCCGCTTCATTGTCAACGGACTTGGCGGCAAAGCCAATGGCACTCCGAGAGAAGACGGCTTTGACATCACGGTTGCTTCTGAAATCATGGCGATCATGTGCCTATCCAGCGATATTGACGACTTCAAAGCAAGAGTTGAGAGAATCATTGTCGCCTACAACAGAAGCGGTGAACCCGTAACTGCCGGTCAACTGAAGTGTCAAGGTGCTGTTGGTGCCCTGATGAAAGATGCTTTAAAACCGAACCTTGTACAAACTCTTGAACATACACCAGCTTTCATTCACGGCGGACCGTTCGCGAACATTGCTCACGGCTGCAACAGTGTTATGGCGACCAAGATGGCTTTAAAACTTGGCGACTATGTTGTAACCGAAGCTGGATTCGGTGCTGACCTCGGCGCTGAGAAATTTATTGACATTAAATGTCGTTTAAGTGGCCTGCGTCCGGAAGCCGTTGTTATTGTTGCAACCGTTCGCGCGCTCAAATCCCATGGCGGCGTAGCCAAAGCTGATCTCAACAAAGAAAACCTGGATGCCCTCAAAAAAGGCTTGCCGAACCTCTTAAAACACGTCGAAAACGTCACCATCAACTTTGGTCTGCCTGCCGTTGTTGCGATCAACAAGTTCCCAACCGACAGCGAAGCTGAACTGGCAATGATTGAAGACGAGTGCAAGAAACTCGGCGTTAATGTAGCCCTTTCCGAAGTTTGGGAAAAAGGCGGCCCTGGTGGTGCGAAACTGGCTGAAGAAGTCCTTCGCATCATTGACAGCCCGAAAAACTTTAACTTTGCTTATGACATCAACATGGGCCTCAAAGACAAGATTACCGCAATTGCCACCAAGATCTATGGTGCAGACGGTGTTGACTTCATTGGCAGCAGCTCCGCAGATATTGAGAATATCGAAAAAATCGGCTATCGTGATGTTCCGGTCTGTATGGCGAAGACCCAGTATTCCTTGTCTGATGACCAGAAGAAACTGGGACGTCCATCAGGCTTCAGAATCTCGATCCGTGGCGTGAAGATTTCTGCTGGTGCAGGCTTTGCCGTTGCACTTACCGGAGACATCATGACCATGCCCGGCCTGCCGAAAGTACCGTCTGCTGAAAACATTGACGTAGACAGCACCGGTAAGATTTCCGGCTTATTCTAAGATAAAGTTTAATATTGTTTCCAATAAGAATGAGATGGCAGCTTCGTACTACCATCTCATTCTATAAATGCTCTTAATCTTTATTCACTGACGTTGTCTATGTATTACACAGACTAGTTTCTAGAACTAGATACCAGAATTTAAGCTTTGAGTATTTTGTAGAATACTTGTCTTAAGATGACATGACTATGGGATCGCTATATATTGGTTGCTCACGCAATAATTTAGTAGCAAAAAAAATTAAGAACAGGAGATGAATATTATGTTGAAAAAGAGCTGTATTGAATTTGTAAACGCTCTGTCTTCCAAAGAGCCGATTCCTGGCGGCGGCGGTGCTTCTGCTTATGTTGGCTCCATCGGCATGGCGCTGGGTGTCATGGTAGGAAGTTTAACTGTCGGCAAGAAGAAATATGCTGATGTTGAAGCCGATGTACTCGTCCTGATGGAAAAAGGCCAGAAGATCATTGAAAAACTGCAGGTTCTGGTCAAAGAAGATGCTGATGCTTTCTATCCGCTTTCCCAGGCTTACGGACTGCCTAAAAATACTGAAGAAGAAATCCGGGCCAAAGAAGAAACCTTGCAGGCCGCTTTGGTTAAAGCAACACTTGTACCGCTCGATATTGCCAGATGCTGCGCTGACGGCATCAATCTTCAGGAAGAATTCGCTCAGAAAGGCACCCGTATTGCGATTAGCGACGTCGGTGTCGGCGTAACCTTCCTGAAAGCTGCGCTCGAAGGTGCCAAACTGAATGTCTTAATCAACACCCAGATCATGAAAGATCAGGTTCTAAAACAGAAAATTGAGACTGAACTGAATGAACTTGTCACCACATATACCGCCAAAGCCGACCGCATCTTTGCGGAAGTTCAGAATGCAATCACAGGAGGTAAATAAGCAGCATGACTCAGATTCTTAACGCTAAACCCGTTGTTCAGGCCATGAAAGAAAACCTCCAGCAGGAAGTTGCGGCTTTAAAAGCTGAAGGCATCAACCCGACCTTAGGCATCATTCGCGTCGGCAGCCGTCCGGACGACGTTTACTATGAAAACAACATTATTAAAAACTGCGATAATCTTGGCATTGCAACCAAGACCTATCCTTTGGACTTAAATATCAGCATGGAAGAATTCACAAAAGTCATGACGGGGGTCAACAATGACAGTACCGTTCATGGCATCATGCTGTTCCGTCCGCTACCGAAACAGCTGGACGAAGAAGTCATCAAGCACCTGATCTCGGCAGATAAAGACATTGACTGCATGAATCCGCTGAATCTGGCCAAAGTATTTGAAGGCGATATGAGCGGACTCCTGCCCTGCACGCCCGCAGCATGTATGGAAACCTTGAGCCATTACGGCTACAATCTTAGCGGCGCGAATGTAGTGGTCATGGGAAGAAGCCTCGTTGTCGGCAAACCGCTGGCCATGATGCTCTTAAAAGAAAATGCGACCGTGACGATGTGCCATTCCAAGACCAAAGATATGGCCGGAATTGCGAAGAAAGCGGACATCATCATTGCTGCGATGGGCAGAGCCAAAATGATCGATGACAAATACGTATCCGAAAACACCGTTGTCATCGACGTTGGCATCAACGATGCCGGAGACGGCAAGATGTGCGGGGATGTCGATTATGATGCAGTCGTGGACAAAGTCAGTGCGATCACCCCTGTACCGGGCGGCGTAGGTTCGATTACCACCGCGATTTTGATGAAAAACTGTCTGCGGGCAGCCAGAAAAAAACACTGATAAACCTTGTTGACCCAGCAATCTAAATAGTCTATGAAAGATAAAATATTTAGGATACTTTTATTTTTAGAATATAGCGTACTTTGTCGAAAAAGATATTGACCATATGTAGAAACAATGTTAAACTCTAAGCGTATACCTGTATATACAAATTTCATGAAGGAGTGAATTTGATAGATGATTATTATTGGTGAAAAAATCAATGGTACAATCCCTATCGTAAAAAAAGCGATTGAAGAAAGAGATGCTGACTTTATCCGCCAGCGTGCGATTGACCAGACCAATGACGGCGCCCACTACCTAGATGTCAGTGCCAGCACATCACCTGACGTTGAAGTGGAAACACTGAAATGGTTAATGGATATTGTTCAGGATGCCGTTGACACTCCCCTCTGTATTGACAGCCCCAATCCGCGTGCAATTGAAGCCGTTTTTAAATATGCCAAGAGACCGGGGCTTATCAATTCCGTTTCCATGGAAGGCGACAAATGCGATGTCATTTTCCCGCTTATCAAGGGAACGACCTGGGAAGTCATTGCGCTGACTTGCGACAATGACGGAATTCCGAAAGACGTTGACACCAGAGTCAGAATTGCTAAGCAAATGGTTGAGGAAGCTGCTAAATATGATATTACTCCTGACAGGATGCATGTCGACCCCTTGGTTATTGCTTTGTCTACTGATAACAATTCTATGTACTCCTTTAATGAAAGCATGACAAGAATCAAAGAAATGTACCCGACAATCAAGATCACTTCCGGTTTGAGCAACATCTCTTTTGGAATGCCTTTAAGAAAAGTTGTGAACCAGAACTTCCTGGCCCTGGCTACTTTCTTTGGTATGGATTCCGCAATTATGGATCCCTGCAGCAGAGATATGATTGCAACCCTGCTCGCAACTGAAGCATTAATGGGTAAAGACAAGAACTGCAGAAAGTTCAGCACCGCTTTCAGACAAGGTAAAATTGGTCCTGTGAAATAAAGATAGACAAGAAAAATGAAATTTGTGACCACTAGAAAGGCGTTCCCCTTCTGGTGGTCCGCAAAACCTTTTAAAGCCAGGTGAATAAAATGATTAAAAACATATTGGTTGACGCCCATGTTCATTTGGCTTTGGATGGAATAGCTTTTAAAGAGGCACGTCTGCTGCACAAAGATAACCCCAATTCAACTATAATCACCAATTTCCTTAGGAAATATAAAAAAATGGGCATTTGCGCACTACGTGACGGGGGAGACAACTTAAATGTATCTCTTCTGGCCAGGGAACTGGCCCTTGAAGAAGGAATGATTCTCCGGACCCCTGGTTTTGCGATCTACAAACAAGGATGCTACGGCAGCTTTTTGGGCAGACCGGTTGCCGATATAGCTGATTTCAAAAATGTTTTTAAAAAGCTGCTTGCGTTAAAGCCCGATCATCTTAAGATACTACTGACCGGACTTGTAGATTTTGATCAATTCGGGAAAGTTGACGGCTCACATTTCAGTTATGATGAAATGTACTACATGATACAGACAGCAAGGGATCAAGACCTTCCCGTAATGGTCCACACTAACTCGGCAGAAGCAGTTGGTATCGCTGTGAGAGCCGGTGCAAATACAATTGAGCACGGTTATTTTTTGACAGAACATGAATTGCAGCTGATGCTGGAACACGATGCCATCTGGGTCCCTACATTAGCACCTTTGGGCAACCTGATTACTTCAAAAGACAGCCGCTTTACAGACCAATTGCCGAATATTGCCCGGATTTATGATACGCAGAAAGCCCAGGTCAAAAAAGCCTTTGAATTAGGCGTAAAAATCGCCGTTGGCAGCGATGCTGGTTCATACGGGGTATCCCACGGAAAAGGTTTCTATGATGAAGTCGGTCACATGGTTATGACAGGAATAAGCAAACACGCCGTTTTGGAACTGGCCACTGCAAACGGAATCAGTGCTTTAAATCTCAATAATAAAGAATTGGATTATATCTCCTAAGCAAAAAAATCGATTGAATTGAGAAATTATGATAAAGACAACAGTGATTTGTTGTGAAATGTTGAAAAACGAGCTTTCTACCATCATCGAAAAACTAGCATACACTAATCCTGTCGTCTGGATCTCCTCGGAATATCATAACATCCTGAGACCCTAACCCTACGTGCTAAATTACTAAGTGAAATCAATAAGTATTATTTTGTAAAAAAATTCTTTTTAAGATATTAAAAAGCAAATACCACAATTGTTTATAATAAATTTTGTATTTATTAAAGCAAAAGTGTCATAATCCTTGTATATACAAAGATATACAAACCTATACAGGTAATTTTTTAATTTTTTATTTATATACAAGTATATATAAATTATGCTGTTAAGAATTGAATAATTGCTATTCAGCCTCCCATTTCGTTCATTAACAACGGATCAATATATTCCCGAAAAATTTCGTACTATAATAATCTTAAATTTACACTGTCTATTTTATACCATTTTTACTGCCAGAGCTCTAATCCTTATATTTTTAAAAAAGTTTGTGAATTTACTCATAAAGGACCCGATTTCGAGTTAAAACCTCAGTACACGACACTTTTTACTTTAAGTATTAGCTATCTGTAGCAGCTAAACGATTTAAAGACAACGTATAGTTATTGAAGGAGGAAACGCAATGGACGAAAAACTACAGGATGAAAAAAAATTACTGGACGAAACAACACTGTCAGTAGATTTAGCTACTCAAGAGCTTTACGTCAAGGCCCGGAATGACGGTTCCGAAACACTCTGGGACAGAAAAGCCGCTCTCAAAAACCAATGCGGTTTTGGTGAGCAAGGTGTCTGCTGCCGGATTTGTACCATGGGTCCTTGCCGCGTCAGCCCGATTCCAGGAAAAGGCGTTCAAAAAGGTATTTGCGGCGCCACTGCGGATGTTATTGCTTCCAGGCATTATGCCCGAATGGTAGCAGGCGGTTCATCTGCACACTCCGATCACGGCAGACATATTGCCCATGTACTTCATATGGCAAGTCCGGACGGAGATTATCAAATCCGTGACGAGAAAAAACTGCTGAATGTTGCAGCCAGATGGGGTGTGGCTACAGAAGGCAAAGATATCTACCGGGTTGCCCATGAAGTTGCTGAAGCAGCTCTGAATGATTTTGGCAAGCCTTTTGGTTCGATGGTTATTCCGCCAAGTATTACTAAACAAAGATTAAAAGTCTGGGAAGATAATGATATCCTCCCCGATGCTATTGACAAAGAAGTTGTATCGATTATGCATGCTACACATATGGGCTGTACCGCTGATGCTGAAAGCATGATCAATCTTTCTATGCGGACATCTTTGACCGACGGTTGGGGCGGTTCCTATATCGGTACTGAATTCAGCGATATTATCTTTGGAACCCCGATGCCGAGAGAAATCGAAGCCAACATGGGTGTTATTGAGAAAAACATGGTGAACATTGTCTTGCATGGTCATGAACCCAGTTTATCGGAAATGATCGTTATTGCCGCTGATGACCCTGAGCTGAAGGCTCTGGCCAAGAGTGTCGGCGCAGAGGGAATCAACCTGGTCGGCATTTGCTGTACCGGCAATGAAGTCGCGATGCGTCATGGCATTAAAATTGCCGGGAATTTCAATCAGCAGGAGCTCGCGATTGTTACCGGCGCCGTTGAGGCCATGATTGTGGACGTTCAATGTATCTTCCCTGCCCTGGCCAACCTGGCTCAATGTTACCATACCAAATTTATCACAACCTCAAGACTTGCAAAAATTAAAGACGCCGTTCATATCGAATTTGATGAGAACAACGCCTATGAATGCGCAAAGAGAATAATTCGGAAAGCAGTAGAGAACTATACAAACAGAAAGCACGAAAAGGTTTCCATCCCAACACATAAATCAACCGGCACGATCGGTTACAGCAACCAGGCTATTATTGGCCAGTTGGACCGCGTTGTCAATTCTTATACGCATAAGCCAGGCACGTTTGAACCATTGGCGCAATGCTTAGTTTCTGGTGTATTAAGAGGCGCAGCCGGTGTCGTCGGCTGCAACAACCCGAAGGTGAAAGGTGACCATAGCCATATCGAGATCATTAAAAAGATGCTCGCCAATGACGTCATTGTTGTTGTTACCGGCTGTGCGGCTCAGGCTGCTGCCAAAGCTGGTCTCTTAAGCAAAGATGCTGTCAAGTATTGCGGAGTAGGCTTACAAAAAGTATGCGAACTGGCCGATATCCCTCCTGTTCTGCATATGGGCTCCTGTGTTGACAACAGTCGTATCCTTGAACTGGTTGGTGAAGTAGCCAAGATTCTGGGACTCGATATGAGTGAATTGCCGGTTGTCGGCGCAGCTCCGGAATGGATGTCCGAAAAAGCTATCGCCATCGGTACCTATGTAGTAAGCTCTGGAATTGATACCTTCCTGGGCGTTGTTCCTCCGGTAACTGGAAGCCCGGAAGTTACAGATATCCTGACCAACAAACTGGAAGACTGGGTAGGAGCAAAATTCTACTTTGAAACAGATCCGGCTGTAGCCGCAGAAAAAATGCTGGCCAGAATTGAAGAAAAGAGAGCCAAAGTCGAAGCCCTTAACGTTCAGAGAATGAATGTCACCGGCTATGACGACTTAATTCCTGCCGGCTTTTAAAAAACGCGGCCATGGTCGTTTTGTTGCAAGAAGAATTTCTTCTTGCAACCAATAACAAAGATAAATCGTGCATCGGGGTGATTTAAATAAAAATAGCAATTACAGGTAAAGGTGGCGTCGGCAAAACAACTTTTGCAGCAATTCTAAGCAGACTGTATGCAGCGGAAGGCTACCGGGTCCTGGCAGTTGATGCCGATCCTGATGCCAATCTGGCTTTGGCCCTTGGTTTTCCTGACGAGATTATTTCCAAGATCGTACCGATCGCCGAGATGAAAGAACTGATTGCCGAAAGAACAAGTACCCCGACCGATTCCTTTAGTAAAATGTTTAAATTGAATCCGCAGGTAGATGATATCCCGGACAAATACTGTACCCGCTATAACGGTGTAAATCTGTTAACGATGGGTACCGTCGAAAGCGGCGGCAGCGGCTGCGTTTGCCCGGAACATGTCCTGTTGAAAAGACTTACTTCTCATTTAGTCCTGCAAAATAAAGATGTTGTCGTTATGGATATGGAAGCCGGGATTGAGCATCTCGGCAGAGGAACAGCCCAGGGTGTGAATGCCTTTATTGTGGTCATTGAGCCCGGAGCCAGAAGCCTCCAGACGTACCACAAGATCAAGAAGCTGGCTTCCGATATCGGCGTATCGAAAATTTATGCCGTGGGCAACAAGATCAAAAACGATGCAGATAAAGGGTATATCCTCGACAATATCGATTTTGAAGCCTGCCTGGGTTTTATCTCTTACAACGCAAACGTCGTCAATTCTGATCGGGCAGACCAGTCTCCTTTCACGGACAATAAGATTGTTGAAGAAGTTAAAGCAATTAAGATTAAGCTCAATGCTTTGATATAGAAAAGAGGCAATTTAGATGGGAAGAACAATTGCGGTAGCCGGTAAAGGCGGAACCGGAAAAACAACCATTACAGGCCTTTTGATCGATTACCTTGTCAAAAATAAGCAAGGACCTGTACTTGCCGTCGATGCTGATGCCAATGCCAATTTGAATGAAGTGCTGGGAGAAACAATCGAAGTTACGCTTGGAGAAATCAGAGAAGAAGTAAACTTAAGAGAAACCATGCGTGATGGCTTCCCCGGAGGAATGACCAAGGCCCAGTACCTTCAGTACCAACTGAATACCGGGATCACCGAAGGAGATGGTTATGACCTCCTCGTCATGGGAAGATCCGAAGGCAAAGGCTGCTACTGTTTTGTTAACGGGATTTTGCGGGAACAGCTTGACAAAGTCTCTGATAAATACAACTATGTTGTGATCGATAATGAAGCCGGCATGGAGCACTTGAGTCGGGGAACGGCAAGAAACATTGATATTCTGATCCTCGTTAGCGACTGCTCGCGCCGCGGCATTCAGGCCGTTGGCCGAATCAACAAGTTGGTTAAAGAATTAGGTCTGAAAGTAGCTCAACAATATTTGATTGTCAATAAAGCCCCAGATGAACAATTAAGCGAGGGGATTACTGAAGAAATATCTTTGCAGGGGTTGGAACTGCTGGGGATCATTGCCCTGGATCCATTGATATATGCGTATGATTCTCAGGGAAAAGCCTTGGTTAATTTGCCTGATGACAGTTTATCAAAACGGGCAATTAAAGATATCTGCCAAATAATTGGTTTATAAGAAGAAGGAGGAGATTCTAGTGGCTTTTAAAACCTCAGTCCAAAAGTATAGTGGAAGCATTTACAACTTGGAATTAGGGACAGGGGAGAACACCTTAGCTCTCGGTGGACAGAATGTGTTTCCGTTTTACAGTTTTGACGGTGACACCGGCAGCGGCGTAAAGATTGGTTTGGAAATACTCGATATTTACCCAGAAAATTGGGCAGATGGTCTTAAGTCCATCTATGGTTCAGCTGCAGAAAATACTGTGGAATGGGCCAAATATGCTGAAGAAAAGTTTGCACCTGATTTCATTTGCTTACGGTTTGAAGGCGCAGATCCGAATGGTCTAAATAAATCCGTTGAAGAATGTGCCACTCTGGCTAAGAAAGTTGCCAATGCTGTTAAACTGCCTCTTGTTATTGCCGGGACACAAAATTATGAGAAAGACCTTAAATTATTTGAGAAAGTAGCCGAAGAGCTGGAAGGTAAAAATATCCTTTTGTTATCCGCTGTTGAAGATAACTATAAGACTGTTGCCGCAGCTGGCGTAACAGCTTATAAACATAAAGTAGCGGCTGAGTCCTCGGTTGACATCAACCTGGCTAAGCAATTAAATATTTTAATCAACCAACTGGAAGTCAAAAACGAAAATATCATAATGAATGTTGGGACCGCACCTGTCGGTTACGGTTTTGAGTATGTCGCTTCGACCATTGACAGAATCAGACTGGCCGCTTTGGGTCAAAATGATAAAACCTTACAGATGCCGATTATTACACCCGTTTCTTTTGATACTTGGAACGTTAAAGAGTCTGCCTCTACAGAGGAAGATTCTCCGGAATGGGGCTGCCAGGAAGAGCGTGGAATTGCTATGGAGGTTTCTACAGCCGCCAGTGTTATTGCCGTCGGCTCCGATGCTGTTGTTCTACGTCATCCGCGTTCAGCAGAGACAATCCGTGCTTTCGTGGATAACCTGAAATAATTAATATTTAAGAATTTTGATACTACTTTTGATTCAAGGAGGAAAATGAAAATGGCAATGTCCGGATTGGATATCTATAAACTGACTCCCAAAACCAACTGTAAAGAATGTGGCTTTCCTACCTGTATGGCTTTTTCGATGAAGGTAGCAGCTGGCGGTGTAGAAATAAGCAAGTGCTCGCACATGAGTGATGATGCGATGGCAAAGCTCTCTGAGTCCACTGCTCCCCTGATGAAGGTCGTGACTTTCGGCAAAGGAGAAACCGAATGTAAACTTGGCGGTGAAATTGTTCTTTTCCGTCACGAGAAAACCTTTGTCAACCGCAACAGATTTGCTGTACTGCTTTCCGATGCGATGTCCCAGGAACAAATCGATGCGAAGATCGCCAATATGAAAAACGTCGACTATGTCCGGATCGGCGAAGAAATGAGAGCTGAAATTGCTGCCCTACAGTATGTTGGCAACAAAGACGCTTATCTCTCTTTAGTCAGTAAAGTTAAAGCTTCCGGTTTAAAAGTAGCCTACATGCTGGTATGCCCCGATGTTTCCGTGCTGAAAGAAACTTTGGAACTGGTCAAAGATGAACTCCCGATCGTATTCGGCGCTGACAGCAACAACTATCAGGAAATGGTTGCTTTGGTCAAGGATCTCAAACTCCCTCTCGGCTTAAAAGCACCCTCACTTGCCGAATTGTATGATCTGGTCGAAAATGTCCAGAAACTTGATTACAAAGAATTACTGCTGGATATCGGCAGCGCTTCTGCACGTGAAGCTTTTACCAACGCTGTACAGATCCGCAGAACAGCTCTAAAAGAGCAAGACAGAACCTTTGGTTATCCTTCCGTAGTCTTTGTCAACGAGCTGGCCAAAGGTGACAAATTTATGGAAGTTGCTCTGGCCTCCCTGTTCACCATGAAATATGGTTCCCTTATTGTTATGGACGATATGGATTACGCCCGCGCTCTCCCGCTCTTCGGTTTAAGACAGAATATCTATACTGACCCGCAGAAACCGATGAGAGTTGAACCGGAATTCTATCCGATCAACAACCCCGGCGACAGCTCACCTGTTTTGATTACGGTTGACTTTGCTCTGACTTACTTCGTTGTTTCCGGTGAAGTGGAGAGATCCAAAGTACCGGCCTGGCTGGGAATCCCTGATGCCGGCGGTTATTCCGTCCTTACAGCATGGGCCGCAGGCAAGTTCAGCGGTTCGGTCATTGCTAAATTCATTAAAGAATCCGGCATTGAAAGTAAAACAAAATGCAGAAAGCTTATTATTCCTGGAAAAGTTGCCGTTCTGAAAGGTGACATCCAGGACAGCCTTCCTGACTGGGAAGTTATCATTGGTCCTGATGAAGCCATGCATCTTCCTAAATTTTTAAGAACGATGGAAGGCATTAACTGAACTGAAAAAGACACGAATTGACCTAAAGTATTAATTTATTAATCTAAAGTGTTCCGTTCTCAATAAAAATTGGAGGTGCTCCTAACATGGACAGATTTTTAGTCATTGGTGAAAGAATCCACTGTATTTCTCCGGTCATTCGGCAGGCTATCGCTGACCGTAATCCTGCCCCAATTTTCCAGAGAGCAAAAGAACAGCTAGATGCCGGTGCTGTTTATCTTGACCTGAATATCGGACCTGCTGAAAGGGACGGCGAAGAAGTCATGGCCTGGGCCGTTCAGCTTCTGCAGAATGAATTTGATAATGTTCCAATTTGTTTAGATACGGCCAATAAAAAAGCCATTGAAGCCGGTATCAGGGTCTACAACCGTTCCAAAGGCAAACCGATTATCAATTCTGCCGATGCCGGTCCGAGACTGGGACTCTTAGAAGTCGCCGCCGCCAACGATGCCATGGCTATTGCCCTGTGTGCTAAAGAAGGTATTCCTTCTGACGTCGAAGAGCGCATCACTTATTGTACCGAAATGCTGGAAAAAGCAATGATGCTTGGTATCGACCCAATGGATCTCTTATTTGACCCGCTGTTCCTAGTCATCAAAGGCATGCAGGAAAAAGCAACGGAAGTCCTTGAGACCATTCGTCAAATTACGGAGATGGGCCTCAGAACCAATGCTGGCTTAAGCAATGTCTCCAATGGCGCTCCGAAACATGTCCGTCCGATCATTGACGCTACTTATTGTGCAATGGCCATGCAATGCGGTCTGACCGCAGCCATTGTTAACCCTTGCGATCAGAGGCTTATGGAGACAATCAAAACCTGCGACATGATTAAAGGCAATATGTTATATGCCGATTCCTACCTGGAGCTATAATTGATAGCCTCGTCTTGCAACGGCCTGGGGGAATTCTACGGAAAGGGGAATATACATGAATTTATATAGCACCATATTTGCAGGCGCCAAGCAGGCTCTCGATACTGCTGCCGAATATGTTGAAAAAGCAATCTCCTTAAAAGGAAGAGAGCATAAAGTTGCTTTTCCGGACACCGCTTACTCCCTGTCCCTTATTTATGCCATTACCGGCAAAAAAATAGGCACCCTGGGAGAACTTGAAGGTGCTTTAGACCTTGTCAGAAGCCTTATTGTGGAAAAAGAGCAGCTTCGAGAAGCAGAGAATGCCGGTATGGCAGCTGCTGTCTCTTCCGAAATTATTGAAGCTTTAAAGTATGTCATGGACGAAAAGCCCTATGAAGCTCCGTGCATGGGTTTTCTGACGGATGCGATTATCCGCGGCTGGGGTGTTGGTCTCGTAATGGACGATATCCCGGGGCAGGCGGTTATCATTGGTGAGTTTCCGGACCCCGAATCAGCCGCCAAAGTCATCAAAGAATACCAAGCTAAAGGGCTTTTAACCTTCCTTGTCGGTAAGGTCATCAATCAGGCCATTGAAGGCGGGGTCAAAGTAGGACTTGAGTTCAGGGTCATGCCTTTAGGTTATAACATGACCTCTGTAATCCACGTCGTTACGGTAACCATCCGCGCTGCCTTAATCTTCGGAGCCTTGACCCCCGGCGACTGGGAAGAATTCAAGCGTTATACCTATAAAAGATTGAAAGCTTTTATCAATGCCGTAGGCCCTTTAAGCAATTACAAAGTTGCTGCAGGCGCAGCAGCGATTAACCTTGGCTTCCCAGTTGTAACCGACCAGGATGTTGCCGAAGTCCCGATGAAGCTTATCACCCAAAAAGATTACGATAAAATGGCTGCAACTTCCCTTGAGATCAGAGGCATTAAGATAAAGATCACAGAAATTCCTATTCCGGTTGCTTTTGCTGCTGCTTTTGAAGGAGAGAGAATCAGAAAAGATGCTATGTTTGTTGAATTCGGCGGCAGCAAAACAGATTCCTGGGAGCTTGTTACGCAAAGAGAAGCCAGTGAGATTGAGGATCATAAGATTGTGCTCATTGGTGACGATATTGACACCGTACAGCAGGTACCCGGAAGAATGCCTCTGGCAGTACTCGTCGAAGTAGCCGGCAAGAGCATGCATTCAGATTTTGAACCGGTTCTGGAAAGAAGAATTCACTATTTTATGAACTATATTGAAGGCATCATGCACGTCGGCCAGAGAGACACCACCTGGATTCGTATCAGCAAGGATGCTTACGAAAAAGGCTTCAGACTACGCCATTTTGGTGAAGTGCTGTATGCCAAGATGCTGGACGAGTTTGGCGCAGTCGTGGATAAATGTCAGATTACAATTATCACTGATGCTGCCAAAGTCAAAGAAGTAAAGGCCCAGCAGGTGGTTTCCAAGTATGCAGCAAGAGACGAACGTATTGCCAGTCTGACTGATGAAAGTGTCGACACTTTTTATACCTGTATTCTCTGCCAGTCCTTTGCCCCTTCCCATGTGTGCATTGTTACACCGGAAAGACTAGGATTATGCGGCGCCGTAAGCTGGCTTGATTCCAAAGCTACTTTTGAGCTCGATCCAACCGGTCCTTGTCAGCCAATTACCAAAGGTCTTGTTGATGATCCCGTCAAAGGTATCTGGCAAGAAGTCAACAAAACCGTGGAACGGCACTCCCAAGGCGCTTTGAGCCAGATCACGCTGTATAGTTTACTGGAAGATCCGATGACTTCCTGCGGCTGCTTTGAATGTATCGCCGGCATAATGCCGGAAGCCAATGGCATTGTCATCGTGAACAGAGAGTTTTCCGGCGTATCTCCGGTAGGTATGACATTCGGCGAACTGGCTTCCATGACAGGCGGCGGCGTTCAGACTCCCGGATTTATGGGACATGGCAGACAGTTTATTTCCTCTAAGAAATTCATCTCAGCTGAGGGCGGTCCCGGACGTATTGTCTGGATGCCGAAAGAACTCAAGGAATTCGTTGCTGACAAACTGAATGCAACTGCGAAAGAAATGTATGGAATTGATAACTTTGTCGATATGATTTGCGATGAAACCATCGCTTCAGAGTCCGAAGCAGTCTTAGAGTATCTAAGTGAAAAAGGCCACCCTGCACTAACAATGGATCCGCTGATGTAGTTTAAGCAGTACTGTTATAGGACTGTCCTATCAGAAGGAGTATGGTGCAACATGTTTAAAGTAAAATTTATGCCTGAAAACACCGTTGTGATTGCCAAATTAGGTGAGACGCTGTTCGATGCGGCCCGCAAAGCTGGTATCTTCCTTGATGCGCCTTGTAATGGACTCGGATCATGCGGCAAATGCAAGCTAAAGGTTCTTAAAGGCAGTGTAAATTTTCGTAAAAGCCATCACATTACTGAATCTGAACTAGCACAGGGTTTTGTTTTAGCATGTAATTCCAAAATTAACGGTGATATCACTGTTGAGGTACCGGCGATCCAAACGTCCGTCTTAAGCGGTATGAAAGTTGAAGATTTGGCTGGAACAAAAGATCAGCATATCATCGACAGCGTTATTAACATGGCTGCCAAGAATCATATTCTGTTTAGCTCTCCAGTTCAAAAGGTCTATATGGAGTTAGACCTGCCAAGCCTTGATGACTGCCTCTCCGACTGGGACAGAATCCAAAGACATCTGCTTAAAAACAGCGCTTATCACAAAGTCGTCTGCCAACTGCCTATCCTCAAAAAAATCCCTCATATTCTAAGGGAAAATGATTTTCAGGCGACCGTAACGTATTTCGCAGAAACCAGCGAGCGAATCAGAGTCATTAATATTGAGCCCGGAGATACATCCGACAAGCTGTATGGGGTAGCTATAGATGTAGGCACTACATCTGTAGCTGCCATTCTGGTCGATCTTCATAACGGACAGATTATTGCCAAATCCTCTGCCGGAAACGCCCAGATCAGATATGGCGCTGATGTGATCAGCAGAATTATCCACTCAACCAAAAAAAATGGCTTACAGGAATTAACCAATGCAATTATCAAAGAAACAATTAATCCTTTGCTTAAGAAAATGAGACAGGAAATTGGTATTTCCAAAGACGCGATCAGCGTGATCGTCGCCTCAGGAAATACAACCATGATGCACCTCATGCTCGGGGTTTATCCGGACTATTTGCGGAAGGATCCCTATATTCCCGCTTTCCTTAGTTCTGAATACCTTAAAGCTGGCGACCTCGGATTAGAGGCTTATGCTGAAAGCATTATCTACATATTGCCTTCAGTATCAAGCTATGTTGGCGGAGACATTACTGCCGGCGTGCTCGCTTCTGGCCTGTGGTCGGAAGATCAAAATATTCTTTTTATGGACTTAGGTACCAATGGTGAAATTGTTTTTGGCAATAAAGACTTCTTGCTCACTTGTGCCTGTTCAGCCGGACCTGCATTTGAAGGCGGAGAAATAAGTTCCGGAATGCGTGCGGCACCAGGCGCGATTGAAAATATCAAGATCGATAGAAAAACTTTTGAACCTACTATAGATACAATTGATAATCAACTGCCGCTCGGCTTATGCGGCTCAGGGATCATCGACGCCATAGCCGAAATGTTCAAGGCAGGGATCATTGACAGCCGGGGCCGTCTGAACCGCCATCTGAAAACCCACCGTATCCGTTCTGATGAATATGGGATCGGCGAATATGTGCTGGCTTTCAGCAGAGAATACCATATCCCCAAAGATATCACGATTACCGAAATTGATCTGGAAAATTTTATTCGGGCCAAAGGTGCTGTCTACTCTGCCGTGGTCGTATTATTAAAAAGCATGGGTATGGATTATTCCGGAATAGACAAAATATATATAGCTGGTGGGATCGGCACGAATATCAATATGAATAACTCAATTACGATTGGGCTTTTCCCGGACCTTCCGGTCGAAAAGTTTGAATATCTCGGCAATAGTTCCTTGTTAGGCAGTTATCTGACTCTGCAAAGCACTGACGCCAGAAAAAAAGCCGAGGATATTGCCTCCCATATGACTTACCTTGAACTCAGTGCCGACAGCTCCTACATGGGAGAATTCATATCTGCCTGTTTCCTTCCCCACACTGAAATTGAAAGATTCCCAACCGTTAAGAACCAGCGAAAAATCGTCTAAATTAATGCTAAGCAACTGGATTGAAGCCCCGTCTGACAGGCATAAAAATAACTGTTAAGAAAGGTGATTTAATATGTGTGAATCTAACGCTTATGTTCTGACTCCTAATGGAGAGAAAATGGTTATGGAAAATGTTGCGAACATGAAGGTTGACTCTGGTAAGATCTTTTTAACAGGTTTATTGGGAGACGAAAAAACAATTAGCGGCATCATTCAGGAAATAAAACTCTTGGAACATAAAATCCTGATCACTGAAAAAGCGTAAAGGAATAGCACGTGCCTGATACACCTATGCACTATGAATATATTCGCGCGAAACTCAAAGACTGTGACCCTGTGGAAATATCCCGGAAATCGGGAGCAACGTATGACAGGCAAAAGCAAGAGTTTCGTGTTTTATTAATGGGCACAACTTATTTTGTCTCCTACCCTTCAGGGGAAATCTGTGATTCTGACGGTGCCAAAATTACAAACTTTCCGGTTCTAACATTAATCCTGCGTTACCTGGTCAACGCCAAGGGTACAGCACCTACCCAAAGGGACATCACCTATCGGGAAGTCTCGGGCGGACAGGTTTACTACCCGAATTTTTACGGCCGTTGTATCATGCGGCTTGCCAGGATGTTCGGCAAGGATTTTCCTGCCTTGGAACGCGGGATGCAAAAGCAGAATGCAGTGAAAACAACGTACGGAGACCTAAGTTATCGTTTTCAGTTTATTAACAATATTTATGTCACCTTTATTCTCTGGAACGGCGATGAGGAATTTCCAGCGGGAGCCAATATTCTTTTTGATGCCAATACACCAGATTACTTTAATGCTGAAGATCATGCTGTTGTCTGCGATATTGCGCTAAGCTTTTTGAAGGAACTTGCGAAGTAAATAGATCATTATAACATGAATCCAAACAAGCTAGACAAGGACGCTTCCTTATATTGAAACTTTTTTGCAGCTCCAAACAGCGATAAGGGAAACAGTCCCAGCGGACTATTTCCCTTATCACCTTGCTAACATCCAAAACGCCTTAGCTTTTCTGAACGTGGTCGCTTCGGCTTATACACCAGATATTTACTTTACCCAGCTCTGGCAAATCTTAACACCTTCGGCTGCATTCGTGGTAAATGCATCTGCACCAATTTGCCTGCAGGCTTCTTCTGTTACAGGGTTTCCGCCAATAATAATTTTGAGGCTGTCACGCACACCAGCAGCCTTCAATTCATCTACCGTCCTTTTCATCGCTTCCAGGGCTAGCGTCAGTACACCGCTCATCCCTACGATATCAGGCTGTACTTCTTTGACTTTTTCAATGAAGGCGCTTGGGCTTTGGTCGATTCCCAAATCAAAGACTTCAAATCCGGCTGCTTCAGACATGCTTCTGAAAATGTTCTTGCCGATATCATGCAAATCACCTTCGACAGTGGCCAGTACGATCTTGCCTACTTTGGCGGATTCGTCGCAGCCGATTACCGGTTTCAGGATATCGATGGACTGGGTTAAGAGCTCACCAGCAAAAATCAAATCGCCTACAAAGTATTCGCCGCTTTCAAACAGTTCGCCTACTTTTGCCATCCCCCGCTGGCAGGCCGTAACGACGGACTGAGCCTCTTCTTCGGTAGGTTTTGATGCAACAAAGTCATTCAGCATCCCCATCAGTTTATCTTCGTCTAGGTCACCTACGGCATTTGTTAACACTTTCAGATCAATCATTTATATTTCCTCCTTAAAATTAATAACGCAAAGCAATTATCAAAAAATTCGCATCCGCTTAATACTAATATCTTGTTTCTAGGACTGAAATAATATCCTCCGGTAACCGAGAGATCTTGCACTCCTCCTGTCTGGTACGTGTTTTTTAATCAAAGACTCCAGTTTCAAAACACATCTTTCCGCTATCGGTGTATAGCTGTATCTACAAGATGGTGAAAAAAATTATTAGCCCTCTCAAAACTTGAACGAGTCTAATCTGATTTAGTATTTGCATTTTTCCTACACACTATATATTTTACCATTAGACCGGGAGTATTCACAATAGAAAAGATGACCATTTTGACAAAAAACCGCCAAAATTTTCAGAATAATGCATCTCTCCGTTCGGTTTGCAGATCACTGAAGATTACTACCTACCTCACACTGAAGCTGATCCATTCTGAACAATCTGCGGGCATTTTCACTGCTCAGACGGGCTGCTTCCCTGATCTCCATTCCTCTGATTGCCGCAATTCTGGCTAGCACTTTACACACATAAGCAGGCTCATTTCGTTTGCCACGATAGGGCTCAGGAGTAAGATACGGACAATCTGTCTCAATTAAGAACCTATCTTCCGGCACTTTCGCCGCGACTTCAGGGGCATGACGGGCATTTTTAAAAGTAAGCGGTCCTGAAAAAGACAAATAAAAACCCATGGCCAAAAGTTCTTTTGCCATTTCCCAGGAGCCTGAATAAGAATGAAAAACGCCGCCTGCCTCAGGAAGATGATTTTTAATAATTTGGAGAACATCCGCGTGTGCATCCCGGTTATGAATGATCACCGGTAAACCGGCTTCATTGGCCAGTTTTAATTGATGAATAAACCACTTGCGCTGGTCATCCCGTGGCGAAATGTCCCTGTAATAATCCAGACCAATTTCTCCCCAGGCAACAACTTTCGGGTTCTTCGCCAATCTGAACAACGTTTCCCAGGTTTTATCCGTACAAGTTTCAACATCGTGCGGATGAATGCCTACTGCTGCATAAATAAACGGGTATTCTTCAGCCAGCCTCACCGAATCCTGACTTGTCTTTTCGGTAGAGCCGACATTTACAATCGTCGTTACACCAGCTGCGGTAGCTCGGGCAATGGTCTCATCCCTGTCCGGGCTAAACTGGCTATCCTCTAAATGCGCATGCGTATCCCAGATCATTTGACCTGAGCCCCTGTCGGAAGATCTTTCTGAACATTAAGCACCTCCAGCTCTCCGTCCTGCGACGCTGCCAGAATCATTCCCTGGGACATGATTCCGCGGAGCTTGGCAGGCTTAAGATTCGCAACCAGAATAACCTTTTTGCCGACAAGTTCTTCGGGGCTGTAATGCTGGGCAATACCAGATACAATCGTTCTACGCTCCCCACCCATTTCTACTTCCAGTTTTAACAGTTTGTCGGCTTTTTCTACTTTTTCTGCCTGCAGCACTTTAACAACCCTAAAATCCATTTTGGCAAACTCTTCAATGCTGATTTCTTCCTTGAGCGGAGCCATCTCCGCCATGTGCTGCGAATTTTCCGGCTGCGAAGGACTGACTTCTAGATTTACTTCTTGTTGATGGTCTGTATTCCCCTGCACCTGCGTGACACACCTTTCTATTTCAGAATTGACCTGCTCAAGATATGCGGAGACATCGATTCTCGGGAAAATAGCTTCTCCCTTTCGGATGGCTGTGCCCGGCTGAATAACATTCCAGCTGTCTGCCTGTTCCCAGTCCTTGAAGAAATCTGTATCTCCCAGGAGGGGTTTGATTTTTCTCGGTACTCCCGGCATAAAGGGGGAGCATAAAATACCTAGGATCCTGATGCACTCCATAAATGTATAAAGCACCGTATCCAGCCTGTCCTGATTATCCTCACTTTTTGCCAGATTCCAGGGAGCTGTCTCATCGACATATTTATTGCACCTGCTGACAAACTGCCAGATGACCTCAAGCGCAGCCGCCGTATCACAGGCCAGCATTTTTTCTTCTGTCCCTTGTTTTACCCTGCTGCTTAAATCTCTGATCTCCCTCTCCAGATCGGTATCTTCTCCGGGTCCTGGGACAATTCCATTCCGGTATTTTACGACCATGGCCAAGGTGCGAGACACAAAATTTCCAAGATCATTCGCCAGATCACTGTTTAATTTTTCGACCAGATCGTCCTCGGAGAAGGTACCGTCCAACCCATACTGTAGTTCTTTTAACAGGAAATACCGAATGGGATCAGCACCATATCTCTGAATCAACTGAAATGAATCCTGAACGTTTCCTCTTGACTTGGATATTTTTCCACCTTCTTTATTTAAGAACCATCCGTGGCCAAAAACCTTCTCGGGCAAAGGAAGATCAAGCGCCATCAAAATAATTGGCCAGATAATGGTATGGAAACGGACAATATCTTTGCCAACAAGATGAACATTGGCCGGCCAGTAAGTTTTGTATTTTTCGCCGTCAGGATAGCCCAGCGCAGAGATATAGTTGATCAGGGCATCGAGCCAGACATAGACCACATGTTTCGGATCAAAAGGGACCTTGATGCCCCACTGGAAGGTCGTACGCGATACACAGAGATCTTCAAGCCCTCCTTCAATAAAGCGGATCATTTCATTTCTTCTCGAAGCAGGCTGAATAAAATCGGGATGGTCCTGAATATATTGCAGCAGTCTGCCACTGTATTTGGACATCCTGAAAAAGTAACTTTCTTCTTTCAGAAGTTCCACATGTCTTCCACAATCCGGATTCGGACATTTTCCGTCAACAAGTTTGTTCTCTGTCCAGAAAGTTTCACAAGGTGTACAGTACCAACCTTCGTATTCAGATTTGTAAATATCGCCCTTTTCATAAAGCCTTGTAAATATTTGCTGTACGACTTTGGCATGCCGTTCTTCTGTTGTTCGAATAAAATCATCATTGGAAATGTCAAGCAGTCTCCAGAATTCCTTAAATTTATCGACGATTCCGTCAACATATGTAAGCGGATCCATCCCGGCATTTTCAGCAGTCCGTACAATTTTTTGCGCATTCTCATCCGTCCCGGTCAAAAAATAGACATCATCGCCCTTCATTCTTCGCAGACGGGCCATCGCATCCGCCGCAATAGTCGTGTACGCAGTCCCGATATGAGGACTGGAATTGGGATAATAAATAGGTGTGGTAATATAATATTTCACAGGAATAGACCTCCTTTTATTTACGGTAGACAATTCGTTATCATCAGCAGTTTCAAGGTTTGCTTTGTTTGCATTTTCTTAATATAAGAAACTTCAGGAAATACTGTCAAGGCCAATGAGATTGTTTCGACAAATTAAATATTATAATTTTGGATATCATGAATATACTATATATTTTTTGTGATAAAAAAGCGTTTTTAAAACTTTTCGCCTATTGACTTTTTCAGGCATGATTGGTAACATTAGGATGATATATGTCGAAACTTGTTGAGAAAGGGGATGAAAATTATGAAATCCACAGGAATTGTGAGAAAAGTTGATGAATTGGGTCGGGTCGTATTACCAATCGAACTTCGCAGAACATTAGGAATTGATGAAAGAGACGCTTTGGAAATATATGTTGACGAAGAAAAAATCATACTTAAAAAGTATGAGCCAGCTTGCGTCTTCTGTGGCAATGCTTCCAATGTTCAAGTATTCCGCGGGAAGAATGTCTGTCGTGAATGTGCCGCGGCAATGGGGGAAGCTGCTGCTTCAGAAAATAAAGCCGGTTGAACATCTGGCTTTCCAGACAGGAGGTAAATAGTTACTTCCTGTTTTTTTTGTCCATTTTGTCACTTCTGATCCAGAAAAGCCTTATAAATCATACTTTTACTCATACCATATTTTTTAGCAACCATTTTCATTGCTTCCTTGCGATCTTTGCCGTCTTTTTCAAATTTTCGGAGGTCCTCCATCCAAAGGGAAGGGTCCCCGGGATCAATGTTTTTTTCTGCAGGTGCCAGAATAATACAGCATTCACCTTTTACTGGTGCAAGCCGGAATTCCTGCAGAAGTTCATTTGCGAGACCCCTGTGTACCGTTTGGTGCAGTTTAGTCAGCTCCCTGGCTACTGCAGTCTGACGGTCCCCAAGAATCTCCAGAATGTCTTCCAGCGTTGCTTTGATCCGGTGAGGTGCCTCATAGAGAATAATGGTGTAAGGAATTTCGGTCATTTTTCTCAGGATTTTTTTGCGCTCTGTTTTTGTTGAAGGCAAAAATCCCAGAAAGAGAAAATTCTCCGCCGGCATTCCCGACAGAACAAGTGCTGTTAAAGCAGCATTGGCGCCAGGCAAAACGTCAACACAGATTTTTTCTTCCTGACAGCGGGCAATAAGTATATGACCGGGATCAGATATCCCGGGCATTCCCGCATCAGAGACCAACGCACCGCTTTTTCCTTCTTTTAAGAAGCGAACAATCTCCTCGGCACGCGATTTTTCATTATGGTCATGGTAACTTAAAAGAGGGGTCTTAATCTGATAATGATCAAGAAGTTTTCTCGAATGCCTCGTATCTTCCGCGGCTATAAAATCGACTGCTTTCAGTGTTTCGAGCACCCGAAGCGTAATATCTCCTAAATTGCCGATTGGGGTGGCACAGACATACAAAATCCCTGTTTGCGGCATGATATCCTCCGGTCGTCAGTCTTTACGAAGAAAAGCATTGCAGAAAAGGCAGCTTCCTTCAACGGGTTCGCCGAAATAAATATGGCAGACATGAAAACCTTCCTGATAGAGCTTTTCGAGATTTTCCTGTGCTTCCTTTTGGATTTTGGCTGCATTTTTCTGTACCCTGACCGTATCTGCCTCTGAGACGGCACAAAGCTGCCTTTTTAGTTTGACGTTTTCTTCTTCCAGATACTCAACATATTGTCTAAGGCTTTTTACTTCACTTAAAAGCGTTGAGATATTTTCTTCAACTTCCGTAATTGCCTGATATAGCTGGCCCAACTCTATTCCTCCGCTTCTTCGGCAACAAGTTTGCGCAATTCTTCTTGGCTCTCCTTATCATATACCTCAGAGAAAATTCGATTCTCTTTGGGTCCCTTATTTAATGTGTTGTGGCATTCATAGCAGCTATTCTCATATTTAAGACAGCACATCAGCCTTCCGCAGATGCCGGAAATTTTTGTCGGGTTAAGCGAAAGATTCTGATCTTTGGCCATCCGGATCGATACCGGTTCGAAATCTCCCAGGAAAGAGCTGCAGCACAGTTCCCTGCCACAGGAACCGAGTCCTCCGAGCATCTTCGCCTCATCCCGCACCCCGATCTGTCGAAGTTCTATGCGGGTACGGAATACGGAGGCCAGATCTTTCACCAGTTCCCTGAAATCCACCCGGCCTTCGGCTGTAAAAGAAAAAATAATCTTATTGCCATCAAAAGTATATTCTACATCAATCAGTTTCATCGGAAGCTGATGGGCATGAATTTTTCTGAGGCATATCTGAAAAGCCTCTTTTTCTTTCTTCTCATTGTTTTGATAGATTTCCTCATCTTCGGGTGTTGCTAAGCGCAGCACCTCTTTGAGCGGCGATACCACTTCCTCTTCGGAAATCTCTTTTAATGAAATGACCGCTTTACCGTATTCCATTCCCCGTACCGTCTCCACAATAACACCGTCGTTCGGCTTTATATCGAGGCTGCCGGGAAGAAAATAATAGATCTTGCCGGCTTTTTTGAAACGAATACCAACAACTTTAGCCAATATCGGTTCCTCCCAATTTCAAATGTTTTAGGGCCAGTACTTCCAGCGCCAGCCTGTGATTAACCTGTCTGCGGACGGCTTCTGTCATTTGTGTAATTTCTTTAAGAACCTGAGGTGACTGCTGCCCTTTAATCACCATTTCTTTCAGGACAACAGCCAGGACCTGCAGAAGAAGCTGGCCTTCTTCTCTTTCCATCGGAAAAAGCGCAAACATTTTCAGGAAATCTTTTTTTTCGATGGCCTCCAGATAGTTTCCCGACAGGCTCTTGATCCGGCTTAGACCAACCTCCTGGATTTTCCTTGCCAGATCTGGATCTCCGCCGCTAAGCCGGAAAGCATCCGTCTCCTCCAGCCAATCGCTTTCTGCCGGTGAAGAGAAATAGACTTCCTGAGCACGGCTCCTTAAGGTATTAATAATTCCCTCGGCATTTCCTGCACTTAAGACAATTAACGTATGATCTGGTGGCTCCTCGGCCAATTTAAGCAACGCATTCGCAGCAGGGAGCGTAAGCTTGTCTGCCTGGTCAACCAAACATATCCGGAATTTCCCTTCATAGGTCTTACGATATAGTTTCCCCTGAATCTGAATAATCTGTTCGATGCCAATCGATGTCTTTTGCGGCCTGATCATATGAAAATCAGGGTGATTGCCGGATAACATTTTTCTACAATCCGGACACTCCCTGCAGGGTTTGTTTTCTTTTCTACAGTTTAACATGAGAGCAAGATCTCGAACAGCCCTTTCTCTTTCGATCATCCCGCTACCGTGAAATAAGAGAAAATGGGCCAGTTTTCCTTCAAGCGCTGCTTTTGTTAATAATGTATAATTGATCCCCATGATCCTATCCACCTTAAATATTCACTGCGAGAATTTCTCCGCGTTCCGAACCATCCCACCCCTGCCAATTATACTCCCTGGCCCTGTTCAGATATTCCAACACATAAGAGGTGATCTCTTCTCCTCCTGCAATAAGCGGGATGCCGGGGGGATAAATCGAAATAGTTTCTCCGGAAATTAAACCAAGGGCATCCTTTAGTTTCACCGGTTTCTTGGCTGCCAGCCATGCTTCCCTCGGTGTCAAATGCATCGGAGGGATAAGCAGAGTGGAGCCTGATCTGGCAGAATTCTGAGATTGATCCGTTCTTCGCTCCTTTTGCTGTCCTGCCGGCCGACGGTACTTGCCCACCAGGTATTCTAGCGCCTTCGTCAAATGACGTACGTCCTCGGGCCTGCTGCCTGCGCCGAGCATAAAAAGAATATTTTCTTTGTCCCATAATTCAGGCTCAATCTGGAATACCTTTCTTAAAAAATCTACAGCTTCAAACGCAGTCAAGCCCAAACCCGAAACATTGATCAGAATTTTGGACCAATCAACATCATAAATACCATATTTCCCGGAGTCCTTACCTGTAAGTATCCGAAAAGGTCCCTCCAGTTTTCGGTGCAGCAGACATACTTCCACGTAAAGATCCTGCCAGATCTGTGTCTGTGTTAATCCTTCAAGCGCCGTTTCCAGAGAAGCCATCAAAAGATAGCTCGGACTGGAAGTCTGCAGAAATTCCAATGATTTTTTTAGGGACGTGCGGTCAACTCTGCTGCCCTGTACATGGAGCATCCCGGCCTGAGTGAGCGCCGCGAGGGTCTTATGGGAACTATGGAGTACCAGGTCTGCTCCTTCGGCTACGGCACCGGCAGGGAACAGCTCTCCCTGCAAATGGGAGCCATGGGCTTGATCCACCAGGATCGGAACAAACGGAGCATTCCCGTCCCTTTGCTTGATGATTGTTTTGAGATCTGTGACCGTTCCGTAATAACTTGGACTCGTCAGATGCAGTGCCCCAATTCCTGCCAGATCGTCGGAATATTCTGCCGCATCCATTCCTAGAGCCAAATGAAAATCCGGATGAATAATCGGAGCAATATATTCGGGAACAACCCCCGACAGAATCAAGGCACCAAAAACGGATCGGTGTGCCCTGCGGTCAATTCGGACTTTTCTGTCTGTCAGCCGCGTGCCGGCCATCAGCGCGGCAAACATAGACTGGTTACCCGCAGTACCTCCGTTAATCAGAAAAAAGGTCTCTTCCGATCCATAAGCTTCCGCAGCTTTTTTCTGTGCTTCAGCGATAATCCCATGTGGATGGTGGAGCATATCCAACCCTGGAAGTTCCGTTAAATCATAATCCGGAAACATCATTCCGGACAGTAGTTCCTTACTGCCTTTATGACCAGGCGTATGAAACGAAATCATACCCTGCCCACAGTAGTCATCAAGTCCTTTTCTCAGTGAATCCACCGGGTTCCTCCCCACAATAGGTATCATTTTATTTTAGCATATTTTCACTTGTATTTCACCTTTGTTTTAGCGATTTGACTGTCCACATATGTAATCAGCAGACTGTCCGTATAGGACTTTCCGTATAAGCAGTAAATTCTCCTGATACGTTGGGGTCCGGACATCGGCTGTCATAATTTGTTCTTCACAAGCTGAGCAAATAAACTTTCCGGCAAGGCGAAGCCCGTCATACAGACCATTTAAGGGAGTATTCCGGCACAGTGAACAACGTGGATAAATATTATGCATTGAGACTCATTCCTTTCGGTTAACCAAAATGCTTACTGTTTATTTAGTACCTTGTCAACCCTAAAATTATTATATAATGGGATCAGATTTTTTTAAGGCAAGTAGCTGCAAGACACGCAGTATTAAAAGAAATCTGCCACCAGGATATTATAAGATCTAGGGTTGATATGGTACTTGATGCTTATAGTATATTCTTCCCTTAAAAAAGAGTTATTAGTACCCTTTTGCCGGATATGGAAACTAAAAAAAGAGGCTGCCGCGGCAAATGTTCATCATCTGCCTGCAGCAGCTTCATTGTTTGTTCTCCAATTTTGCAGTGTTAGTTCCAATCCTGATCATTCAGGCGCTTGTATGATTTGTAGCGTTCTCCGGCAAATTTTTCGGCTCCTTTAAAAAGGTCTTCCGCCGTATCCGGGAAAGTACGAAGCAAGGAGCTGTATCTTACTTCAGACATGATAAAATCTCTGAAGGACGCTGATGGCTCTTTCGAATCGAGGGTAAACGGTTTTTCTCCTTTTTCGAGAAGATCCGGATTGTAACGGTACAGATGCCAATACCCGGCTTCAACAGCTTTCTTGGCCTGTGTGACACTGGTCGCCATACCGGAATGAATGCCATGGTTGATACAGGGTGCATACGCAATAACCAGAGAAGGTCCTTTGTACGCCTCTGCTTCCTGAATGGCCTTTAAGGTCTGAGTCATGCTGGATCCCAGAGCAACCTGGGCAACGTAAACATAGCCGTAGCTCATGGCCATCATGCCGAGATCCTTTTTGCGGATTTTCTTGCCGGCTGCAGCAAATTTAGCAATGGCAGCACGTGGTGTTGCCTTGGAAGCCTGACCGCCTGTATTCGAATAGACTTCTGTGTCGAGAACCAGAATATTGACATCATCGCCTGAAGCCAGGACATGGTCCAGTCCGCCGTAGCCGATATCATAAGCCCAGCCGTCTCCACCGATGATCCACTGTGATTTTTTGACCAAGTGATCTTTCTTCTCCCAAATCTTTTGCAGAAGTTCATTGGACTTCACATCGACGGAAGCAAAAGCGTCAAGCACTTTTTTGGCAGCAGCCTTGGAGGTATCTCCATCATTCATATTCTCTGTCCATTCCTGGAAAGCTGCTTTCATTTCCGCAGGAATATCCAGACTGAGGGCCTGCTTCATTTCGTCAGCCAGTCTGCTGCGCATCTGCTGAACGCCAAGATACATACCATACCCGTATTCAGCATTGTCTTCAAACAAGGAGTTGGCCCAGGTAGGTCCTTTACCTTCTTTGTTGGTGGTATATGGAATGGAAGGAGCACTGCCGCCCCAGATCGACGTACAACCTGTGGCATTTGCAACCATCATCCGATCCCCAAACAGCTGGGTTAAGAGTTTTACATAGGCAGTCTCTCCGCAGCCGGGGCAAGCGCCGCTGAATTCAAGCAGCGGTTTAACAAACTGGCTGTTCTTCACGGAATATTTATTGGCAATTTTGTCTTCTTTACCGCTTAAAGCCACTGCATACTCCCAGAGAGGAGCCTGGACCGCGGTCATCTCTTCGACTTCCCTCATAACCAGCGCTTTTTCTTTCGCAGGACAAATATCCGCGCAGTTGCCGCAGCCTGTGCAATCGAGCGGGCTGACCTGCATGCGGTATTGGAGTCCGGCCAGATCTTTGCCGGCAGCCTTGACAGCAGCAAAAGCTTCCGGAGCCTGAGCCGCTTCCTGCTCATCCATCAGGAAAGGTCTGATCGCGCTATGCGGGCATACATAAGAACATTGGTTGCATTGGGTGCAGTTATCTTTGATCCATTCAGGAATCGCAGTACCAATCCCGCGTTTCTCGTAAGCCGAGGTCCCCAGAGGAAATGTTCCGTCCTCACGGCCTAAAAATGCACTTACCGGAAGTTTGTCACCTTCCTGGGCAGCCATAACACGCGCAACATCTTTAATAAAGGCAGGGTCTTTCTCATTTCCGAGGAAAATGCCCTTATTGGCATCGGCCTCAGCCCAGGATGCGGGAACTTCAACTTGCACAAGTGCATTACATCCGGCATCGATCGCCTTATTGTTCATGTCAACGACTTCCTGTCCCTTTTTGCCATAGGCCTTAACAACCGAATCCTTCAGGTACTGAAGCGCATCCTCCAGCGGAATGACTTTGGCCAGCTTGAAGAAGGCCGACTGCATAATCATATTGATCCTGCTGCCGAGTCCAATTTCCCTGGCAATCTTGCCGGCGTCAATAATATAGAACTTGGCATTCTTAGCCGCAATGGCTTTTTTGAGTGCATCAGGAAGCTTTTCGTCCAGTTCCTCCACCGGCCACTGACAGTTTAATACGAACGTACCTCCAGGTTTCAGTCCTTTCAGCAGATGATATTTATCCACATAAGACTGGTTATGACAGGCAATGTAGTTCGCGGTATTGACAAGATAAGGCGCTTTGATCGCGGTTTTGCCAAATCTCAGATGCGATACGGTCGTACCTCCTGATTTCTTGCTGTCATAGGCGAAATAAGCCTGAGCATAGAGTTCCGTGAAATCTCCGATAATCTTGATCGCCTGCTTATTGGCACCGACGGTTCCATCCGCACCAAGTCCCCAGAACTGGCAGCTGATGGTTCCTTCAGGGGTTGTATCAATAAATTGCTTCTCTTCCAAAGAAGTAAACGTAACATCATCAATAATGCCGATCGTGAAACCGTGCTTGGGACTTTCCGCTTTCAGGTTCTCATATACCGCGAGGATCTGAGAAGGTGTGGTATCCTTGGAACCCAGACCATAGCGTCCGCCGACAATTACCGGTTTTTCGGCCTGCTTGGAGAAAACATCTACAACATCAAGGTATAAAGGTTCGCCAAGGGAACCCGGCTCTTTGGTACGTTCCAATACAGCTATTTTCTTGACTGTCTTGGGCAAAGCTGCGATAAAGTGTTCCGCAGAGAAAGGCCGGAACAAACGAACCCTTAATACACCTACTTTTTCACCCTGGGCTGCGAGATAATCAATCGTTTCACTGATTGTATCCCCGACAGAACCCATAACAATAATAACCCGCTCAGCATCCTGAGCTCCATAATACTGAAAGAGCTTATATTCACGTCCCGTAAGACCCTTATATTTTTGCATATATTCTTCGACAATCCCAGGCACCGCCTGATAAAAACTATTACTGGCTTCGCGGGCCTGAAAGTAGATATCGGGATTCTGGGCGGTCCCTCTGAGACAGGGATGTTCAGGATTCAAGGCATTGTCTCTGAACTGTTTCAATGCTTCCCAATCAAGCAGCGTTCCAACTTCTTCATACTCCGGCACGTTGATTTTGGAAATCTCATGAGAAGTCCTGAAGCCATCAAAGAAATGAAGGAACGGCACTCTGGCTTTTATTGCAGAGAGGTGAGCGATGTAAGCAAGATCCATGGCTTCCTGCACACTTCCGGAACTTAACATCGCAAAGCCGGTCATCCGGACAGACATGACATCCTGATGATCGCCAAAGATGGACAAGGCATGTGCTGCAAGTGCTCTGGCACTGACATGAAAGACACCGGGCAGCTGCTCACCGGAGACTTTATACATATTCGGAATCATCAGAAGCAGACCTTGAGAAGCCGTATACGTCGTAGTAAGCGCTCCGGCCTGCAGCGAACCATGAAAAGCACCAGCGGCTCCGGCTTCCGATTGCATCTCAACTACCTTCATCGGTTGGCCAAAAATATTCTTACGGCCATACGCAGCCCATTCATCAACAAGCTCTGCCATGTCGGATGAAGGGGTAATCGGGAAAATAGTAGCTACTTCGGAAAACGCATATGAAGCATGCGCAGCAGCTTCGTTCCCTGACATTGTTTTCATTTTCGACATTTGTTTTCTCCTCCTCAATCTTCTTGTTTGTTTTTCTTTCGTTAGAGATAACCCCTATCCGACCAATTAAATAAAAGAAACTAAAAAAATAACATTAACGGATTGAAAATGTTGCTTCGGCCAGTAGTATGCGATTAAGAGTAAACTACCTGGATTAGGCTACAAATACAGGGAACTATTTTTTTACGATAGTCCCCTGCTATTTTAGTATACTTTTTATTTGTTCTATTCGTCAAGCTTAATTTTGCTGCAACAGGGCTTATTTAAAAAAGAATACTGTATTCAATCAGACAATTTATATTCCTATTAATTGCAGAACAGCAAGCACAATTACCCCAGGAAATCCAAGTATCGCGACAACACTCACGGTAAAAATATTAATCGGGATCTCAAATGAAAAAATGCTTAACAGCAAATCCACGACCCATAAACCGACAATTCCGCCAAGGATGTGAATGAAGAGCTTAATCAGTTTATTGGGTTTTCTTAATGAGGCCACGGTCACCAATATTAATAGGACAATAAACAACCCTAAAAAAACGAACGTCATGATGATGATTCCTCCCGCCGTATATCCTGTTATCAGGCTATGCCGACAGTGGACAAGATAGAACCAAAATAGCAAAGGGAGTATCCCAAATTCAGATACTCCCACAATGATCAATACAATCTAAAAATACGGACCGACATCTGATTTACAGCTGACGTCTGCCTTCGAGCGCCCGGGCAATGGTGACTTCATCCGCGTATTCTAAATCTCCGCCTACCGGCAGGCCATGCGCGATCTTTGTCACTTTAATCTCGATGGGTTTTAGGAGCTTTGAAATATACAATGAGGTGGCCTCACCTTCAACCGTTGGATTCACTGCCAGTACAACTTCCTGAACCCCTTCCAGCCGGTGGAATAATGGAGATAGATTAAGCTGCTCCGGCCCGATCCCTTCCATTGGCGACAGTACACCGTGTAAGACATGATAAAGCCCTTTATATTCGCCGGTCTTCTCCAGCGCAATCACATCGCGGGGCTGTTCTACGACACAAAGAAGCGTTCTGTCCCTGCGCTCCCCTGAACAAATTTTACATGGATCAATATCGGTATAATTCCCGCAAACCGTGCATTGTTTGATTTCCTGCAACGCTTTTGTCACTGTCTGCGTCAGATCACCGGCTTGATCCGGATGCCTCAAAAGATAAAAGGCAAGGCGCCCTGCAGTCTTCGGCCCAACCCCAGGCAAGCGAGAAAATGCCGCAATCAAATCGGATACTGGCTGAGGGTAATATAGATAATCCATAAAATGTATACTCTCCAGAATTTTTCTAGTCCCTTGTCAACCTTAAACTGATTAGATTTAGCGTTAAACGGTATCAATGTTTTAGAATAATCCGGGAATATTGAATCCTCCGGTTGCTTTGGCCATGCCGTTCTCGACCATCGCCTGGGCATTCCTAAGTCCCTGGTTGATTGCAGCTTTAATCATGTCCTCGAGTAGTTCAGCGTCATCCGGATCAATCGCTTCCGGCTTTATTTTAAGTTCCAGAACTTCCATTTTACCGCTGACAACGACTTCCACCATGCCGCCGCCTGAAGATGCCTGAATACTTTGACTTTCCAGTTCTTCCTTCGCTTTCATCATATTCTCTTGCATCTTCTGTGCCTGTTTCAGCATCTGGTTCATATTGCCCATTCCGCCACCGCCTTGTTTAAATCCCATGAATAACACTCTCCTTATTCGACTATTCTTTTTTTGCTATTGCTTGATTCTTTTTTCTAACATTCGTTTGCTCGCTTATGGCTCGCTTAAAGCTGTCTATCATCTATATTACTTTTCTTTTCGCACCTGCACAAGCTGATCTCCAAATAATTCGCGGGCTTTTTGGACCAAATAGTCGTCTTCAGCTGGTCCCATCCGGTCCGTTACTCTTTTTTTTGACTCTGTAGAATCCGCAGCTTCAGCCGGCAGAGCCTGAACCTCACTTTCAATAAGGTTGTTCAGACTGAGTTTTTTACCAAATGTTTGCAGAAGTACTTCTTCCACAACATTTTTATTTTCTACCTGATTGAATTTGTCCCGGTGGAAAGAATAGCCGTCTTTAAAAACCAAATAGACCTGATCATCTTTTACGGCAAGCGGTTTTCCCTCCAGCAGGAAAGCATGGGTAGATCTTTTCCGTTTCCGGACTTCCTCGAGTATTTCCGGCCATTTATCCTGGACCGTCTGGAAGTTGACACTGCCTTGTTCAGCAGCAGGTAAGGTTTCAGCCATATTCTGGTCCTGTTCGGTGGTTTCAACTGCCTTCGTTGGAGCCTCATCCTTACTTTCAGCCGGATGTTTACCGGCCGTCTGCACGGCCTTTTGCGGCTGTTTAACGTGCGTTTCTTTAGGCCGGTTTTCGGTTGTATCAGTTGAACCCCCCGCTATATCTGCTCCAAAAATGGTCTGCACCAGAATCATTTCCGCTGCCAGACGGGCATTTGTCGCGTAGCGCAATTCCCCTTCACCCTTCAGAAGGACATTGATCCAGCAGAGAAGCCGGTTCAGACCGATTGCCTGACTCTGCGCAACAAGCCGCCGGGTCATCTCAGGTGCCATCAAAGGTTCCTGACCGCCGGTCAAATATAACAGCGCCTGCCGCAGATAGTCCAACAGTTCGCGGATGATTTGCCGGGGATCCCGACCCAGAGAAATTCCTTCTCCGAGCTTAGCCAGGGTCAAAGCATAATCTTGATTCAGCAGGGAATCCGTCAGATCTGCACTGAATGTTTCCCCAACCATGCCGATCACCTGATAAACATGCTCCATCCTGATAGGATCATCCTGCAGTAGACACTGGTCGAGGATGCTTAATGCATCGCGCAAACCACCTTCGGCCTTAGCCGCGATAACCCGCAGTGCTTTGGTCTCGATATCCCGCCCTAAAGCCTGACACACCTCCTGCAGTCTCATCGCAATGCCTTCCGCGGAAATGCGGTGGAACTCAAATCTCTGCACTCTGGATAAAATCGTCAGTGGCACTTTATGGGCCTCCGTCGTTGCCAAGACAAAGACAACATTGACCGGTGGCTCCTCCAATGTTTTGAGCAAAGCATTAAAAGCCTCAGGTGTGAGCATATGGACTTCATCGATAATATATACTTTATATTTGCCGCCGGACGACGCCAGCTTTACTTTCTCTCTTAAATCCCGGATTTCATCAATGCCCCTGTTGGAAGCGGCATCGATTTCCAGAACATCCATCGCATTTCCCTGGTCAATATCCAGACACGATGCACACCGGCTGCACGGTTCAGCGCCATCCCGGTCGGAGCAGTTCAGTGCTTTCGCCAAAATCTTCGCTGCCGAAGTCTTTCCTGTACCCCGGGGTCCGCTGAACATATAAGCATGCGCGACCTTATTCTGGTTCAGTGCATTAGTCAAGGTTATTTTGACATGTTCCTGGCCCACCATCTCACTGAATTTTTTGGGCCGCCACTCTCGATAAAGTGCAAGATATGCCATGTTATCACCCGTCACTTCCTAAATTCATAAAGAATACTTGGCCGACGCCAAGCCGTTGGCGGAAGCCTTAGTTGCACTTAGATATATCAAAAAGCAATATACTTTCGGATATACGACCAGAAACTTGAATTTTCTGATACACCAAAAAAGATGGTCTCCAAAACCACCTTATATGAATAAAGACCGTGCACCTTTGATCGAACCAAAACCTCCGGACGTTAACCCTGCTCAAATGTTCATTCCCGGTCACCTCGCGGCACACAGAACTAACTCCTTAGTGCTGCTTCCGTCAGGATCTGACACGGTTCAAAGCGTTCCGTTGCGCAAGACCAGAAACTCATCACATTCAAACATGGACTGCTCCGACGACCAGATCCTCATCAAAGGAATTAAACCCCGCTATAGCGGATTGCGGGTTACAAGGAACCGCTGACTCCCCGTCTAGCACGGTCAAACTTTATTATACCATGAAAAAGAAAGTAAATAAATAAAAAGCCTTAAATGTCAAGGCTTCGAATAATGTCAATGGCGGAGAGAGTGGGATTCGAACCCACGACACAGTTCATCACCATGTACCCGCTTTCCAGGCGAGCGCCTTCGACCAACTCAGCCAAACCCGCATTCTATAAGGGTTTTACGCCATTAGCATCAATGCTTTTCATATTCCTGTTGGCTCGTTTTATTACACACCTACTTTGAATACTATATCATAAAAAATAATTTTGACAACACTAATGTGTATGTAATATTCCCCATTTAAGCAATTTGGTCTTAAATAAATTTATAAAAAGTGGGTACAGATTATTCTGTACCCGCTTGATATTCAAGTAGTCTATAAAAGGAGCATCTGACTTAATAAATGAGACTTTGGTTAGATATTTTCTTCGAAAATTTCAAACCCTTTCGGAATTCTTTTCCGTATCACAATAAATCCAAAACTAACAAATACTATAGATAAAAATATAGAAAGATAAAGTGAAAAAGTTTTACCTTCTACTGTTAATTCTGTTACGCTATTTGGAGCAAATAAGGCCAAAGAAAGTAATAGCAATCCCATTATTATATAAAATATACCAAACCATTTTCTAAAATTTTTCCTTTTCATTATTAAATCTATTATGTCTATTGCCAAGAATGGTCTAATAAACTTTTGATGCTTTTTTCGAGTATTTACTTTCCCAGCACTTTTTATTGTTCCGCAAAATTGAATGTCGTTTGAAGAATTGCCAGTGTGTAATACCTGAATGACAGCTCCTTCTTCAAAATCTAAATAATCAAATTCAATAGCATAACTTTTCCCTTGCTCAATTTGGTGCAATTTTACGTCATTTGATTCCTTCTTAGTATATATTATCTTTGCTTCTAAAATTAGATAATCATCTTTACATTTTATCAGTAATGGATCTGCTGAAGCAATATCACTATTATTTATAGTATCCTTACCATCATTCCATAAAGCAATTTTTGTTACTGTAACATTTGGTATTTTATTTCCATTGTACAAAATTTGTAATCCGTTAAATTTTTCTACTGAATCACGTAATAAATTTATACTTCGTATTTGAACCTTTGGGTTCTTTGTCTTTTTACTTTTGATGAAAAATATTATTCCTAGGATTAGACTAAGAATACCAATGAAAGTCGAGATAATTGCTAGCCACGGGTTTGTAGCTAATCCATATATTAAACTATTTATTTGTACATGCATCAGCTGTCTCCTTTATCCAATTGTTTTGGGAAAATTAATATAAGAATTAACATAATAAATAGCTTCAAATCAAAAAAAGTTATTCGTCGCTTTCATTATCTGTCACATATTTCATAAATAAATACGACACTATTCTGTAAATTCCTGTTTATTTAGAAATTTATCGTGATATAGCTCATATTCGAACTATACTAACAGAGGTGTCTACCTTGGTGTACTTAACGACTTGCACAGAAATAATTAAGACCATTTAATGTAAACTACCCCCCACCAAAAAAGAAGAGGCTATATCCCTTCTTCAAGATTATTTGTTATTTTGGTAATCCAGCCTTCCGTTTCCTCATTTCCCTTGTTAAAGTCGCCTTACTAATTTTGGTCATTTCTGCAACCTGAGTATAAGAGTATTTCTCCAACAAATCTAAAGCATGGTTTATTTGAGTATCAGTAAATAATTTTGGTCTACCTTCTTTAAATCCTGCTTTGGTTTTTGCTATTGCCTTACCAGCTTGTGTACGTTCAACAATCATATCACGCTCAAATTCTGCAAATGCACTCATTACAGTTAATGTGACTTTCCCTATAGGGGAATCCTCTACCATTCCCATATTAAGTATATTTACGCCAATACCTTTAGCCATCAATTCTCTAATTAAATTAACGCCTTCTGTGGCTGTCCTTGCAAATCTATCAAGCTTTGTAACTATAAGAGTATCGCCAGATTCGAGTGTATTCAGCATTTCATTAAACACTGGTCTATCTGTTTTTGTGCCAGTATAACTTTCTTTGAAAACTTCTGAACAGCCTTTTTCCTTTAATGCTTTTTCTTGATCTTCTAAACTGTTCCCACAATTCGCCTGTTGTCTTGTGCTAACTCTGGCATAGCCTATAGTTTTCATAATATTTACCTCTTTTCAGATCATAGTTTTGACCATATGTTTTGATTACGCTCTATGCCTTTATTTTACTACAACAAAAAATCATAGTCAATACTGTTAAGTTATGACTATTACAATTAATTACTTTCAAGTAATTATCCGTTTAATATTTGGCTCAATATTATTTTAATTTTATATTTATCTTATGAAGTAAATTGATTATTTCTGAAAAACCAAACATAAAAATACCTGTAATAATACAACCAATAATATACGGTAAAGCAATTCCAGTATTACTACCTGTCATTAGAATTCCAATAATAATACCAAAGATGATAGTAATCCATCCTAAAACTTTTATAATAGTAGCAATAGTATTTGAGGGGTTAACATAATCTGCTGTTTCTTTAATATTAAGGCTTAACATTTCTCTAGGATTTATTTTCTTCCCGCAATCTGGACAGAATTCAGGAACTTGATCTGAATCATTTTTGGTTATTATCGCTTCACAATATGGACAGGCTTTTACTTTCATTGTCTTTTCTCCCTGCTTTTTTGGAGCTTTGATATTTCCGTCTTCAATATTTTTTATTTGACTTTTTGAGTATGTTGCCTCTTGGCTTGATGGAAACTCGCTGATAATCTGATTGTAAAGTTTTAAGGCCTCTTTATAATCGCCTTCTTCATAATGAAGATGATACGCTTTTTGGTAGATATCTGACGGATTCATTTACTATCATCCTTTCTTATTCTTTAATAATGGAATTAATTACATTGAATACCACTATATCCTATTAATAGTTAAATTCTCCGAATATGTAATAACTCCTTTCGAATAAGAAGGAAAAAAACACGGTATAGAGTATTATATCGTCTACAATTCCCAAAACGCAATTTACCAAGGTTTTCAGCCATAAATATGGTAAAAAAATGATCATATTGTTCGCATCATATAACATCATTTTTATAGCAGAAGTGATAAATTTACTCAAATCATCAAAATAAAGTCGGTCTTGCAGTCCGAACACCTTTCAGAAAACGCCCTATTCAAGCGTGTTTCAGCATTCAAGACCACAAGACCGCACATTTTCAAAGTATGACACATTAAGATTTCTAGTAAAAATATCCCTTATATTTATTATATTATTCTTTGGTCTATCGGTCTTATACCCCTCAAACGCTTGATAATACTGACTTTTTACGAGACCGCTCCGAGACCGCAAGACCAAGACCAACCTTTATAAATCGCTCAAATCAATAACTTCATTCAAATTATATCTGTCTACCAACTCCTTTAATTGATTAGTGGATATGCTATAAAGCCTTGTCTTTTTACTGTTTATCGTAAGTCTTTCACAACTAATATTAAATTTATTATTTAGCATCGTAGTTAGATAATTTTTAGTCTTTAACCAACCAAACTCCTCGGTTTTTTTGAATTTCTCAAATACTTCATCTGAATCATACAATTTATTTTCGCCATCAATTTTCTTTGGCTTCATCGTCGGAATGATGTCGATAAGAACGCTGATTAATTTATAAGAATCATTCTTTTCAATATTGACCTTTGATCTTTCCTTACTGGAATCAAGGGAGAATTCATTCAATATCTGTTCAAATGACGTTTTGTGCTTGCTATCAATGAAATTGGCGATTGAGAATAATACTTCCCAAATGTCTTTTTCCCTATCAGACAATTCATTTGGTAATCTTATAAGATTGCTGTCGTATATTCTCTTGATACTATCTGCATATTGAAGACCACAAATATATAGTTCATCTCTCAATTCTCTGAGAAATTCCTGTGTTTCATTGTCTAGCTTATATCTATCGATATTTATCCCTTTGGGCTTTTTGAATATCTTTATTTTGATACATCTATCCATTAAAACGTCCGATATATCATCTATACCAGCAAAGACTTTTGGAGAGTATGATGAAAATGGAGTTGGCTTAAAAGAATCGCCTTGTCTGTCATTTCTGATTACTGATGCTTCTGCATTGAAACCGCTATTTAAAAGAGTCATTATGCCCTGCTGATTATCCTTTTTAAGCTTCTCAAATTCATCGATCAATAATGTTGCACCATCAACGTCAACAAGTCTAAATACAGAGGCTTCAGAGTGGTTTACAGCCATCACAGCGTTAAATGCGAGGGGTAATATTACTTCCATGACCCTTGTCTTTCCGCTTCCTTTATCGGCATTAAGCCAAATATATGGGTAATATCTAAAGATTTTATAGAAATATGTACCTATCACCCATAAGGTTAAAATAGTAAATATTCTATTGTCCTCAAAAACAACGTACTTTTTCATGTGAGAAATTATATTATTAAAACACTCCAAAATATTAATGCTATTTTCACCTTTAATAAAATTGACTGCTGATACTGCTCTAAAATTACACATAGCAGGGACATTATTATTTCTGAGTTTTATGCCTTTATCCTTTAAATCGGAATACTTTATAACCTTTTTATCTGAACCGACAAGGTAATATAGATCATCGTTTGTGAATGTATATACTAAATTATTATTGCAATAATCTTGTGATGGATTAATGACCAGCGTTTGCTGAGTATCCTTTAATTCGTCCAGAATTCCTTTGGTATAGTCATCAATTTTCTGCTTCTTCAAAGCTATTTATTTCCTCCTTATTCTTCATATGAAATGATAATTTTAATTTGTTTATTGCCATCTAGGTCAGCTTTAAAATGAATGTCATTATTACTATTCTTAGCTTTTATTGGCTTATTTGTTGGCTTACTTTTTTTCTTATTGTCATCATTGACAACAAAACAATTTTCTGGGCTGAAACCAATAGTCATATCTTTTCTTTGAATCTTTGACTTCCCAGGTATGTACCCATAGTCTATATGCCAGATATAATATCTAAGAAAACCCATCTCACCTGACCATTCATTACACATACCTGCATTATAATCTGTTAATGTTTTTCTCCCGCATGGTGAATTTTTTTTGCCATGACTTGAATTTGCTATCCATGAAGCTCTTATTTTTTCCATATAGGGATGGGATTCTTTTATTTTTTTAGACAGAGGGATATTATCATTATTTTTATTGGGCTTTTTATTCATTTAATAATTCTCCTTTTATTATTAAAAATGGGTAGATTTAATCAAGGGATATAAATCTATACCCCTTAATCACAATTTTATTGATATGTCCGTGAAAATCATGTAATATTAGTTTGCAAATAATTCTTACATGCCTACTGCTTTGGGGGCATGTTCTTTTTTATATTCTTCTTTAAATTCTTGTTTTTGTTTTGAGCGTGCTTTAGCAACACGATCTTCTGCTAGATAAAGACCTTTTGATTGAAAATCTCTTCTAACCCTTGAAATGGTTTCATAGGAAACAATAGTTTCAATTGGCGGTAAAATCATTCCATAATAGATTTGAGCGTAAAGTCTAAATAGATAGTTATCATTGTTGCGGGATTCTGGATATTCACTAAGGAGTTTAGCGACTTTATCATGAACTTTTGATATTTTTGACATCATATCACCTCCTTTCTAGTAAATTATGACTTTTAAAACTATATCTAAAAACAATATCTTATCAATTATAATTACCAATAATCATGAGGTATTATCTTCCTCTGATCAGGCGTTAATTCCAAGTTGTTTTGATAATGTTTCAAAGAGTTTATCATCCTCTTTATACATATCAGTGGTAATATCTGGGTAGCAATCTTCTTTAATAGGTTTAACATAGTCATCCATGTCATAGATGGTAACAACTCTCAAAATATCGTCTCTAAATTGAAGCACTAATGAAAATGAAAAACCTTCATCATCTAGGAATTCGACCTCGTATACTCTAAGTGGTTGATTTGTTTCTTCATCAATAAACCATCCTTCATTTAATTCTTTTAATGATAATCTTGTTCCACTATTATCAGCATATTTTTTTAACTTGAAATAATCATATTCTTCAAGATATCTATCAAAACAAATATAGTTCGTGTTACTCATAATTTTAAAACCTCTTTTCTACTTCAAAATTATATCTATTTCAATTGTCAAGCCATTAGTAAATTCTAAAACGTAAATTTTATGATTAATTTTATTCCCTCTAAAAATTACTTTTTCTAACATTTTATAGTCAAATGAGAATTTATCATATTGGCTATTATTTTTGATAATTATTTTATTTTCTTGTACTCCTATTGACCCCCATTCAAATACTAATTTTGGAATTTCCATATTCGAGGCTATCATTTCTAAAACAATTCTTTTGTAATCTCTAAAGGAATTACTTTCTATATCTTGTAAAAAGTTTTCTAAATCTAGAATTTCGTCTTCAGAGAACATTATTGTTTCAGATCTTGACTTTGATAATTTGCTTTGGTAATACTGCTTTAATATTTCATTCTTGTCTTCGGAAGTAATTTCATTCTTAGTCAGAAACATAACGTTAATACCCAAAAAATTTGCTATCTGATTATTATATTTTCTAGGATTTTCCGATTTATAGACAACATTCAACGATTGAGATGAAATACCCAAATACTTAGATACATCCTTTTGTTTCACTCCTAACATTTGAATTATTTTTTTAATTTGATTCATGAACAACACCTCTGAAAGTATACTAACATAAGAAAATAACAACTACAACTAATATATTTATATAATAAACTGATACATTTATATTACATTTATAAGAACGTTTATAGAATATATGTAATTAAATGAATACCCCTCAGAAGTACCTCTTTTGTGGCTCTGAGGGGTAAGATTAAGTGAATATAATTCTTTTATTACTAAGATAAAAATTTAATAAATAAGTGCTTTAATAATAAGCTTAACTGCATCCCTAAAACCCTTCTCATAGGAAATTTCAGAATGAATAGACCCTATGCAACCAGAAGCCAGTTCTAGTTCCTCTATAAAACTACTCTGTTCCTGGCTAATGTCTTCGGCTTTAAGCTTATTCCATAATTCACTGGTTTGATTTAAATATTTCTGGTATTCATCATTACTTATAATCATTTCATTTAGTTCTTCTTCATGATTTTTTATTAGGTTTAAAATTGACATAACTTTTTTCCTCCACTACTTATTTAATTATCTCTAGTTTTTATAAGCTTTATTAATAAAAAGCCCGTACTGAAAAGTGCCTTTCTTGTGGCTTTGAGGAGTATTTAAGTTATCTAATCTGATTGTTTTGCTTTCACAACAAAATCTTTTAAGAGGGTTATAGCTGTCAAAATCACTCTTCAAATCATCTAATCTACTAATAACTAATGAATTACACTCAGAAGGCCATTTTGACGCTCTGAGAGGCATTGATAATATAAATAGTTTATTTTCGTTTTATCCTGCTTTTATGGCTGTACTCGTCAATTATTGAAAACTTTTCAAAATCGTTAGTCAAATCATTACCGTAAAGGTTAACATATTGTCTGGTTATCTCCATCCCAGAATGCCCTAACAATAACTGTAATTTAAAGGCATTACCACCCTTTATAATATAATTTTTAGCAAAGGTATGTCTAAATGCATGAATCGAAGTTTTTTCAACCCCTCTTCTCTTGTTGTAACGTGATATAGCGTTTTGTATTGCGTTTCTCGTAAGTTGTTTTCGTTCAAAGTTCGGAAACAAATAATCTTCACGATTAAGCTTCCAAGTCTCAATATATTCGTATAGCACTTTTGAAAATGATTCTGCAATGGGAGAAAACATTTGCTTCCTGTTTTTTGTTTTTCTTAATTTGACTATGTGTTCTGGAAAACCCACGTCCTCCACTTTAATATTAATCACCGAATTTAGTCTATTTCCAGTTTCCAGAAAATATTGAACCATCACCCAATCACGGTATTCTGAAAACGAACATTTTTTTAAGTCAGGTTTCTTGAGCAGCTTGATTATTTCGTCATCGTTATAAACTTCTTTGATATGTCTCTCTAGCTTAATGAGCCGAATGTTGAATTTTGGTACATACTCTGATTCCATCGCATATTTCAAAAATGTTCTTGTTGCTCTCAGATAGGTGTGAATTGTAATCTTGTTTTCATATATTTCCTGAAGGTTGACAATAAAGTCATCAATATCTTCCTTCGTGATACTATTAATATAGTGAATACCATTGTTAACTAAGTAAAGGTTTAAAGCCTTCAGATTCCATTTATAAAAGTTTATTGTGGCCTCTGAAACTCCAAGAACCTTCCTGGAAGTAATAAACCTTTCATAGTACTCACCATATGTCAGTTTTTTATTTTCCGCCCTTTTAATTTTTTTATCGCTTTCCTTTGACCATCGATAGACATTTGAACTTTGAATACTCATCCCTACACCTCCAAATAAATAATTAAAAATATGTCAGGTGTGTAAGAATTTAGTGTACTCGCTTCTTTGTCATTGCTAAGAGCAGAAAAACAAAAAAATCAATGCTTCAAAATTATTCAAAGCATTGATATTACTGGTTTTATTATGGCGGAGAGAGTGGGATTCGAACCCACGACACAGTTCATCACCATGTACCCGCTTTCCAGGCGAGCGCCTTCGACCAACTCAGCCATCTCTCCGGGTCTGAAACAGTAATTATTTCATTAATATCAGTTTTTCGCAAAAGATTTAACAAAGTCGCAAATGTTATTATACTGGCTCGGACAGCGGACGTCAACTCTAATTCAATATTAATGTTTCTGCAGCTTTTGCCCGTTCTGCTCATCAGCCAAATTTACTTTCAGTTCTGTCAAATTAGCTAAACTTGCTTCCTGCTTTGTATTGCTTAACGGTTCAACGGCCCCGAAAATGAACATATTCAGGAATTCCAATCCGACCTGTTCAAAAGACATGCCGCTCTTCAGGATAAACTCAGGACTGAGAATCTCTGACATCGCTGTTAACAGTGATGTCTTAAAAATCCCGGAATCTACCCGTAAACGCAGTTTACTGCTGACCAGAAGGTGATCGATCAGCCTGTCAATCTTTTTCTGACGGATCTGGTCAATTTTTTGCCAGAGCATCGGATAATGATGGCTTAAATCAGCTAAAAACTGAGGATTGATCAGATAAGAAATATTCTGAAGGGCCCCGACAATGATCGTATTGATATCTTTTGAATCGGAAAGCCTCAAATTCCTGGCAATAATTTCATCCGTTACCTTATCAATCGTTGCTTCAAACAAGTCTTCTTTGCTGACAAAATGACGATAAATCGTCCTTTTGCTTACTCCGGCCGCTTTAGCCAGCTCTTCCATAGAAAGACGAGAAAAACCCAGCGCATTTTTTATGGCTAGCTGTTCACAGGCTAGAATGATTTTTTCCCTGGTATTCACGATAATTACTCCCTTTAATCTAATTTCATGCTTAAATTGTACAGCTAAAATTTTAGGTAAATAATCAGACAATTTTCTTCTTAAACTTCAGAATACTGATCGTAAGAAACAACACTGAAAATAAAATCAGGCAAATGACCTGGCTGACCAGGTAGGAGAAACCAATTCCTTTCAGAACAATTCCTCTGATGATGTCCAGGTAATATGTCAGCGGAATCACATCGCTGAGATAGTAAATGATCCTGGGCATGGCGTCCCGCGGGAAAAGAAAACCCGAAAGCATAATACTCGGAAGCATGATAAAAAAGGACATCTGGAAGGCCTGCATTTGATTTCTGGCGATATTGGATATCATAATCCCCAGGCCCAGGGATGCAGTAATAAAAAACAATGTTAAACCATATAGTTCCAGCAGACTTCCTTTGATCGGTACTCCAAACACCAGGACCCCGACCAGTAGGGCAACGGTAATCTGAATATAGCCCAGAAAGATATAAGGAATGATTTTTCCGATCATCAGCTCATACGACTTGATCGGCGTAACGATAAGCTGCTCGAGCGTTCCCTTTTCCCTCTCCCGGACCAGGGACATCGATGTCATCATCACCATGGAAAGTGTCACAACAATTCCCAGGATCCCGGGCACCATATAATAAGCAGTGATTCCATCTGGATTATACCAGGCCCGTACTCGGATGTCGTACGGCGGATTGGTCAGATCGATATGCAATTTCTGGGTAATGATTTCCTGTGATTTCAGCAGGCCGATGGAATTAGCTGTCGCCATAGCCTGGTTCGCAACCATATTATCGCTCGCATCGACAATCACCTGGACAGAGGCGGATTCGCCCTTTTGCACATTATTAGCAAAACCAGGCGGAAACACGATTCCGACCTTTGCCTTGCCGCTGTCTATCATATCATTCACTTCCTGAAAACTGTTGGCCGCATAAAGGACGTCATAATACCCCGAAGCGCTGAAAGCCTCCAGTAAATCTCTACTCTCCCCGCTTAGGGACTGATCAAATACCACCGTTGGAATATGTTTGACTTCCGTTTGGATCGCATAACCAAAAAGAAGCAGCTGAATTAGAGGAAGCATAAACACCAGTCCCAGCGTCAGCCTATCTCTGCGAATATGTAGGAATTCCTTATAAAGAACAGCCTGAATTCTTCCCATTCGTATCCTCCTCTTCTATTCGGCGTATCCCGAGGTTCTTTGCTGTTTGGCCAAAGTTACAAAAACATCTTCCAGGGAGGGCATAATGATTTGAGGTTCGCAATCCAAGTCCTGCTCCAGCTGTGAAACATCGTCTGCTCCTGTCAGCAGAACGTGAAGGAGTGCTCCGTGGACCGTACATTCCTTAACATAAGGTATTTTTCCAATTTCCTTTACGCGCTGCATACCATCCTTGAGATTTAGCTCAACCATGCAGCCTTGAATTGTTTTCTTTTTGAGTTGATCCGGACTATCCACCGCTATAATTTTCCCGCCGGAGATAAACGCGGCTCGATGACAGCGTTCTGCTTCATCCATAAAGTGGGTTGTTACCATGACCGTGGTTCCCTCATTTGTCATTTTTTTTATGATCTGAAAGAACCTTCTGCGGCTGGTCGGGCTAACCCCGCTGGTCGGTTCATCCAGGAAAAGCAGCGGCGGTTTGGCAATGATAGCGCATCCCAAGGCAAGCCGCTGCTTCCAGCCCCCGCTTAAGTTACCGGCAAGTTCATTTTCCCTTCCTGTCAGATCGGCCATCGCAATCATTTCATCCATTCTCCCGGATAAATTTTTGCGTGGAATTCCATATAAGCCTGCATAGAACTTTAAATTTTCTTTCACTGTCAGATCATCATAGAGGCTGAATTTTTGCGACATGTAGCCAATGTTTTGTTTAATTTTTTCGGCTTCCTTCCGGAGATCATAACCCAGGACTGCCGCCGAGCCCCCGGTTGGTTCCAAAATGCCGCAGAGCATCCGGATTGTCGTCGATTTGCCTGCGCCATTCGGACCTAGAAACCCAAAAATCTCCCCTCTTCTGACCTGAAGCGAGACGTTGTCAACCGCGGTAAAGTCACCAAATTTTTTTGTCAGGCCTTCGGTAATAATCACATTTTCCATCTATTTACCTCCTGCCATGATGACAAAAACATCTTCAATGGATGGAGCTGTTTTTTGCAGCCTGCCGAGAGTACAGCCCTTCGCCGTAAGGGTCTGTTTGATTAAGGCTTCCGCTTCGGCGTTCTTGTCTATGATCAAACGGTACTTATCTCCAAACAGGGAATAATCCAGAATTCCATCTGCTTCCCCAAACAACCAGGGTTCTTTTGTATCGGCCATAACCTCCCAGACCTGATAAGGAAATTTTCCCTTCAGGCCCACCGGCGTATCCAGCGCATGAACGCTTCCCTCATTCATGAACGCTACTCGGGTACAAAGTTCCGCTTCATCCATATATGGGGTAGACACCAGAATGGTCATTCCTTCCTGGTTCAACTGATATAAAATCTTCCAAAACTCTTTACGGAACTCCGGATCGACACCATAGGTCGGTTCATCGAGAATCAACAGTTCCGGCCTGGTGACAAGCGCGCAGGTCAGTGCCAGTTTTTGCTTCATTCCGCCGGAAAGTTGATCCGCAAATCTTTTTTTAAACGCAACGAGATTGGTAATTTCCAGAATCTCTTCCGAACGCTGGATAATGACTTCTTTTTTAAGGCTATACATCGATCCGAAAAAAAGTAAGTTCTCCATAACCGTAAGGTCGCCATAGAGGCTGAAACGCTGAGGCATATAACCAAAATTTCTGGCATCGGCGTCTTTTCCTTTTTCCCGTTCTCTATCCGTGGTGCCCAAAACCCTCACTTCACCGGCATCCGGGGTCAGCAGTCCGCAGATAAGCCGGATGAGCGTCGTTTTGCCTGCTCCGTCCGGACCAATTAAACCAAAAATTTCTCCCGTGTTGACGTTCAGATTCACATCGTTAACGGCCAGCAAAGATCCAAATTTTTTAGACAGCTGATTTACCTTAATCATCGGCCGTCTCTACCTTCTTGATCATAACATCTGCCGGCATGCCCGGTTTCAATAATCCTTCGGAATTGTCCACTGCAATTTTGACTTTGTAGACAATATTGGCCCTTTCTCTTTTGGTTTGAATCGTTTTGGGGGTAAATTCTCCCTGGCTGGCAATTTCTGCAATCGTGCCTGTAAATACCCTGTCTAGACCACTGATCGTGAAATCCGCTCTCCCTCCTAATTCTATAAAAGGCAGGTCATCTGTCGGTATATATACGTTAATCCAGACCTGGTCCAGATTAACAACCGTGGCCAACGTCGATCCGGCCGTGACATATTCACCAATTTCATAATTTTGGGTTTGAATGGTCCCGTCAATCGGGGATTTTATCTGCAGATCAGCCAACTGGGCTTCCGTTACTTTGACAACAGTTTGCATCATCTTTACCTGATCTTCGGCAGTTATAATGATATGGTCACTGCTTCCCGACGGCAAAGCATCCAGATTGTTTTGTGCAATTGCAACATTCAGTTTGTCTCTTTCCAGCTGCGCTGTCAGATCATTACGCTGTATCTCGGCAATGATATCCGCTTTTTTGACCTTGTCCCCGGATTTCCCCTGAAAATTCTGAACCTTGCCGGCGATCATTACACGCAAGTCCACGGTGGTAGCTTCAATCGTCCCGGATGCCTCAACCATCCTGTCATTGGAAGCATAAAAATACTCCCACCCCAGGTAGCCTGAAAGCAATACAACTGCAGCAATAATGGCTGCCACAATTTTCTTTTTTTTCGCCATTTTCGCTTCCCCTTTTCAAATATGCTTTTCTTTTTCTCTGCCGTTTCAGCAATATCATACAGGATGTGATGCAGTTTATCTATACTATTTTATACTAAAGTCACGAATTTATGACTATAGTGACATTGTAGCACAGCAACATATTTTTGCAAGATTTTTGGTATACTGATAATAATATTGTATCATTTATTAAAGTGCCAAGGAGGTTGATCCAATGAAAATTGTTCCTAAACCTATCGAACATATATTAAAGAAAAAGAACATTCTTTGGAGCATGATCGTTTTGGTTTTCTTGTTTTTTAGCGGATGTTCTCCTGCCGAACCTAAATCGTCCCCTTCTCCCACCGACAGACAGACTGAAAATATTGCCGCATACATTCCGTTGAGCGTCGGCAATTATTGGCTCTATGAAGGAATTGGAAACGAATATGCTTCGTATACAGAAAAGGTTACATACCAGCAGCGTAATCAATACCAGGTCATAATTGACAATGGCGGTACTGTTACCACTAACAGGTATGAAGTTGCAGCAGACCGTATCGTTAATACCTTCAGACAGTCTGAGTTCTATGAAGATAAAAATATTTTGGATCAACCATCAAATATTAAGGCTATCCTTCTGCAATCACCGCTTACCGCAGGCAATTCGTGGACCAGTGAAGGAAATTCATATGAGATCATTGACACGTCCGCCACGGTAGAAGTACCAGCTGGTATTTTTGAAAATTGCCTGACTGTAAAAATCACGTATCCTGAAAGCAGAAATTACAGCTTATATTACTATAAGAAAGACGTCGGTCTAATCAAATCTGAGTATGTGATGCCGGAAAACGAAAAAGTAGTCTCGCAGCTTAAAGAATACGATGTCCAGCACTAGTGCCTTGTCAACCCTCTAATTCATGTAAACCACCGAGGAAAACTCTGTATGGCAAGGAGCTGCAAGACAACGCCGTATACGCCGTATACTGAAATTTTACCAGCAGGAATATGTAGATTTAGGATAGGCATGATACTAAATAAAGAGGGTTTGCTCTGAATCAATGTTCAAACAGCAAACCCTCTTTATATTTAGATCGAATGTTTGTTTCTTTTTTTCAGGATAGCCAGACTTAAAATCATAAGCACGAATGCCGCACCGCCAATAAGATAATCTTCTCGACGGTTTATCCATCTATTATTAGGATCCTGACCGGGCGCTTCCTGCCAATTCATGCCCGGCATCTTTTGCTTATAATCCATTCCTTCTGGCATATTTCCCGGTGGCTGCATGCCTGACTGATCTTGTCTTATATCAGGATGTATTCCCTGCAGCCCTTGCTCTGCCCGTTGTCCCCATTGCGCCTGTTGTCCCTGTCTTGTCGGCGGCGGCTGTAGCCCACCTGCATTTTCACCGGCCGCATCCTCTGTTGTTCCCGATGAAGGCAGTTCCCCGCTTAGCTGTTTGGAGACATTATCAATCCGGTCACGAATAAATGTAGCCAGTCCTATCAAATTTCCGCTTCCCGGCATATTCTTTCCAGCCCCAAAGCCGCCTCGGGATGTGGTCTTACTGTCTGTTATAGGTTCCTGAGAAGAGCCTTCGCCGATTGCTTGTTCAAATTGTTCCAGCGTATAGAACTTTGTTGGGTCACTTGTGACATAAGGTCTAATCAGATCAGCGGTTTTCTCGATTTTAGCCGTCATTTTCTCCAAAGCAAAAGGCCCTTGGATAAATGCTTTCATGTATTGGTGATAGACATCCTTATACGCCTGTACTTCGAGTAGTTTGCCCAGCAGTGGGCGCTGGTCTAATGTCGTTCCGGAAACCGGCTGATCAATCGACAGCGCAGTACCTCCGCCAAATCCACCAAAGGACAAATTATAATCCCAGGGGAGGAAACTGAATACACCGTCCTCCTCATATAAATAATAATTGTGGGTAAACTGTCCCTGATAGCTGTCCATATTGACTAGTATGGTGTTAACTGCAAAATATCGCAGGATCTCGTCAATATTTAGGTACGTTTCTAAATTCCCGCCTTCATCCAGTGCTTTGATCATCTTGACTAAAGCCTCATTGCTGCCTTCTTTCAAGGCGGTCACAGCTTGCAGGCCGCTGTAGGATTCAATATTGTCATCACTGTAAACCAGATCGTTTCCTTCACCCCGATCGCCATACGGTTTATAGAGTGTCCCATGGTCCTGGCCAAAGTACCTTTCCGCATATGCTTCTTCAACGCCCTCAACTGCCAGATACAAACCTGCTGGATGATCATTGATATAAAGGTTCGCGTAGCAATAAGCAGGAACAGGAACGTCCATCTCTTTCAGCAGTGAGTAGGATAGATATTCCCGCATGCAGGACGCATCACCCCAGCCATTATTCAAATTCAGTTTGGTCAGTCCCGAGAGGCTTTGCCCTTCAATATAATGATCAAAATCAATTTTGAGGCTATAGCGGTCGGAATTGCTTCTCAGGACTGAATTAAGACTGGAATTGCCTTTGGTACGGATTCCGACATTTTTTGTCTTAACGCCATTGATCACAACCTGAGCCTCTTTATATTCTTCCTCTGCAGGATTTTGCAGCATGTCCTGATAATCCGCCTCAGGGATTGAAATGCGAATTTCAATGACTTTGTCCGGATCGAAGAAACGTTCCGTATAAGCGGAATAAACAGACTCTGCAGAGGAGCTGCCTTTTCCTGTTTTTTCAGTGTTCAAACGGACATTGGCACTATCTCCCTGCTTGTAAGACAGTGCCGCATAGGCGGTCGTTAAGGTGCATACTGTAAGCAGGGCCGCAACCACCCCTGTAAATTTTTTGTCCATGTTTTAATCCCTCTTTTTTCAGGTGTCGGATGTAATGCTGCTTAAGGGAGGATGATTATACTGCAAGCTCTCCGTTATAACTTACCAGGACGACATCATTTACACCTTCTATAGCTGCCAAGGCATTAACAAAATCCGTATTGTCAACTCTTAATCGCACTTCAATGGTAAGTTCGATTCCCTGTCCGCCGCGAACCGCTTTTGATTTAATTTTCATTCTTTTGACATGCTCCACCAGCTTTGTTAGCAGCATTTTTTCTGCCTCGCTATTACTGCAGTTTACAACCACCATATAGGGAATTTCATTGGTTGTTTTACTTGTAAAAATGATCAGCATGATTCCGATGACAATCGACCCGCTAATGGCAAGCAGATACTGCCCGGCACCACTGACGATTCCCGCTGCGATAGCCCAGAAGATAAAGATGATGTCCATTGGGTCTTTGATCGCTGATCTGAAACGTACGATACTTAAAGCTCCGACCATACCGAGAGAAAGAACGATGTTAGATGTGACACCCATGATAATGAGTGTGGTAATCATCGCCATACCTACTAGAGAAACATTAAAGTTCCTGGAATACATGACCCCATTGAACGTCTTCTTATACACCGCATAGATAAACAGTCCGAGTAGAAAAGAAATTAGCAACGTAATCGCCACATCAACAATAGAAAAATTTGTGACTGCGTTTTCGAGAAAACTGTTTTTAAAAATATCTGCAAAGGTAAATGTTTGATCTGTAGTAACCGCACTGGTTGTTGCATCCATGATACCATCCTCCAATGTATTCTAATTTATTCAGTGATTAAATCCATTATGGAGCTTTTATCCGTATTTTCGACATATAACATACTTTGAGATCGCTGCCTTCTGTCTGCTGTCCAATTGAATCAGGTTCGCAATATGGCTAGGCAGGTAACAGTCATATTTGATTTCCAGAATTGCCGTATTGCTCGCTAAAGCATTGGCCAGCGGGGTGGTGAAATCTAAAAAGCTGGTCGCGGCGAATCCGGTTTTTACATCACTGTCAATTGTGATTCTTACTCTACCCGGCTCCCATATATAGGCCTGACGCCGGTACTCTACAATTGTTTTCGGCTTAAACAGACCGGTTCTCATTTTTGTATAAAGGTGCCGGCATACAGCTTCCGGACGATTTCGTAAAAATTGATAGTCACCGTTGATTAAGTCTTGACATCCCTCTTCGGTCAAAATCGCACTCTCTTTAAAGCCTGACCCATCGTTCTTGACCTTCTTCTCAAGCCGGATGATTGCGGTGGAATGATCATATGTTCTAATTCTGAATTTTTCCCGATATTTAACCCCTATCAACTTCTCCAATAATGCCGTATCATTAATATCATCAAAGTAGAGACTTCTAACGGTATAAAATCCTTCCGACCCGGTATGTTTGTCCTTAGGAAGCACCCTATTCAAACGGTTGACCAGTACTACTCTGTCGAAGTTATTGATGCTCATTTTAATTTCCTGCCGATATTTGCTCACTTGATCACCCCTGTCGTATTATTCCAGTGATCTTTTGATGATGCTATTTTATCCACTCTATGTGTCATTAATGTGAACGCTGGTTAACAAATTTGTGAAGAATTTAGGTGATGGTTATGTTAAGAAAACGTTGGCTTCCTGTATTTGCAGCGGTGGTCTTACTTCTTAGTCTTACCGTTTGGGAAAAAACCAAGACGCCGCTGGCTTCTGAATCCACAGAATTGATGCCTGCCGCCGAAAGTGCTACTTCTGAAAGCGATTCGTCAGAGACTGCTGCTTCTGAACCTGAGGCTGCTGAATCTACGCAAATGAAACTTACGCTGCTTGGGGATATCATGTGCCACCCAACACAGTACGAAGCCGCCCAGACAAGCGGAGGCTATGATTTCAACCCTTCTTTTGAAGAAATCGGAAAAGATACAAGGCTCGCGGACCTAACAATCGCCAATCTTGAAACGACCTTGGCCGGCAAGGAGATGACTTACAGCGGTTATCCTTCTTTTAATACTCCGGAACAAATGGCTGATGCTGTCCGGAATACACTTGGTGTGGATGTTGTCTCTAGCGCCAATAATCACTCTTTAGATCGGAATTTTTCGGGCTTAAGCCAGACGATTAATTTTCTGGATCAATATGGTCTGAAACACACCGGAACTTATCAGACCGCCGAAGACAGTCAGGAAATTTTGATCCAGGAAATTTCCGGCCTGCGTATCGCTTTCTTAAGCTATACCTATGGCACCAATGGGGTTACCCTGCCTGAAGGTAAAGCTTTTGCCGTGAATTATCTGGACCGGGAAAAAATTCTTACCGATGCTAAGATGGCACGAACCCTGGGAGCAGATTTAATTATCGCTTCTTTGCACTGGGGAACGGAGTATGCCACAAAACCGTCCACTGAACAGGTCAGTCTGGCCACCTGGATTTTTGAAAATACGGAGGTTGACATCATTGCGGGCAATCATGTCCATGCTGTCCAACCGATCACCTTCCTCCAAGTAAAAAGCAAGACCACTGGCAAAGAAAAAGAAGGATTGGTGATCTATGCCCAGGGAAATTTTATCTCTGATCAGAAAACAGATACGGCGAATATGGGTATTATGGTTGATATCTTTCTGGATATCCGTTCTGCTAAAAAACCAGTTATTACGCATGTTGCGTACTATCCGACCTGGGTTGATGAAACTCCGGGAGCCGGTCCTAAGACATATCGCGTCTTAAATGTGACAAAGGCCCTGGCCGATTATCAGTCAAGGCAGGACCCGCTGCTGAACAGCGCAGATTATGCGGAAATGCTCGCCTATGTATCTCAAATTAAGCAAACTATCCCTTCTGGAAATAAGATTCGCTTCGCCAACGAATAATGTATACAGTATATCTCTCTGTATACATTATTTATCATTGTTATCTCTTTACAGTCTGCTGAATGTTCATTATATTTTTCTTAGGCAAAGAAGCCATAAAAGAAGACAGCCTGCAAGCAGTCTTTTTTTGAGGCTTCTTTTTTTGATGTCTACGGACGACGGCACAGGAAGCGCGGAGGCGTTCAAATAGCCTTCACGGTGTCGAATGATGACAAAATTATCCGACTGGACGAATGTGGCGGTGCCATAAATGGCAAGGAGCTGCTGGCAAGGATGACAAAGATAAAAAGGAGAGATTGTAAATGAATTATGGCGATATTGCCTTTATGCTTTTCAGCACCGCTCTAGTTTTCTTAATGATACCCGGACTCGCTTTTTTCTATGGAGGGCTGGTAAAAAGACGCCATGTCCTGTCCATCATGATGCAAAGCATCGCTGCAATCGGAATTATCTCGATTCTCTGGATTGTCATTGGTTATACCCTGGCTTTTGGGCCGGATATCGGGCATTTGATCGGTGGATTGGATTATGCGGGTTTGAGGGGTGTCGGCCTGGATCCCAAAGGGGAGGGTGCGACGATTCCCCATCTATTGTTTATGCTCTATCAGAAGATGTTTGCGATTATCACCCCGGCCATTATGACCGGTGCTACAGCGGAAAGGCTGCGCTTTCCTGCCTATATCCTTTTAATATCCCTGTGGAGTCTTTTGGTTTATGTGCCCCTTGCTCATTGGGTATGGGGCGGAGGATGGCTGGCTAATCTGGGCGTCTTGGATTTTGCTGGAGGGATTGTCGTTCATATTAGTTCGGGTTTTTCGGGCTTGATTGCGGCTTTATATATTGGCAAACGCTATCATAAAGATTCAGAGCAAGCTATCCCGCATAACATTCCTTATGTGGTCCTTGGCGGAGGTCTCCTGTGGTTCGGCTGGTTCGGGTTTAATGGTGGCAGTGAACTTGCTGCAGACGGTATTGCTGTACTTGCCTCTGCCACTACACACCTGTCTGCCTGTGCCGGTCTGCTGGGGTGGATAATTATTGAAAAACTGCTTCATGGTAAACCAACTGTACTCGGTGCTGTCTCGGGCATGGTTGCCGGGCTCGGTGCCATTACACCTGCCTGCGCTTTCGTAACCCCGCTTGCCGCTGTCTTGATCGGACTGGTTTCTTCAGGTTTGTGCTACTTTGCAGTCGCTTGGCTGAAAGTTAAACTGGGTTACGATGATGCACTTGATGCTTTTGGCATTCACGGTATCGGCGGGACCTGGGGAACCCTAGCTGCCGGAATTTTCTGCACCACAGCCCTGAATCCCAATGGTGTGGATGGACTTTTCTATTCCGGGTCCTTTTCCCAAGCAGGGATACAACTTTTGGCCATCCTCGCAACTTACGCTTATTGCGGCGTGATGACCTTCTTGATCCTTAAAGTCATCAGTCTCATTACTCCTCTTGCAGCGACAACTGAAGAACAGGAAACAGGCCTTGATATCAGCCAGCATGGCGAAAGCGCCTATCCGGACATTGAAGGGATGACTTCCGATTCTGCCTGGAATATGGTCAATTAATAAATGACTGTACAAGATATATCAGATAGAACTTCTTCTATCTGAACCACTAAAAAAGGATTTTCACCGTGATCACGGTGAAAATCCTTTTTAGGTTTTGCCAGGAAAAAGTATACTTAAAATTTTTGAATGTAACAATTATTGGGCAAAAGAACGACTTAAAGATTTGACTTGAACTGCATAAGCCGATTTGTAATGCCCATTATTCTCGTAAAAGGTCAACCTCCCGTTGATCCCCAATCGATATGCCGTGTACGATTCATATTTATTCATATAGACATCCTCTAAATACTTCAGATATCCACCGGCTAAGTAGGTTGCATAATATTTGTCTGCTGACAGGAGTTCCCCGTTGGGATAAGGGATCTCTTTATGATAATATTCGGTGATGGCCATGTAGGCCGTTTTAGCTGTAGCCAATTTCATTTGGGTCGTATTGTAGGATAAGGATCCTCCATCCATATTGGTGGCAGGTACATATTTTGATTCTTGGGCAATTAAGGCAAACAGTTCATAAGGTTCCAGCTGAAAGGTCTCTTCAACGCTCGCAATATACGCTAGATATTCGGGGTCGACCTGATAGTCTCTGGCAATTCGTGCTAAATTCTCTTGTCTGTATGTTTGATCTTCTTTTGCACTAACGACGTTACATTCTTCTTCGCTTACTTTTTCCCTGTCTTCGGCAAAGGCGGCTGTCCCGACAAACATCGCCTGTGCAGCAATCGTAAATGCTACCAGGAACATAGCCAGGAAACGGCCAATCCTTTTCTGTTGAAACACGGTCTCTCCTCCTTAAGGACTTTTTGACAGCTTATCGCCATCATCTTTTGTTATTTTGTCAGAATATAATTATCCTATACTTGAGATCCTCCCATAATTTTTATCTTGTATCTCAAGTGACAAAATTCTACATTTTTTTACTTCAACCGATTTTACCACATCAAACCAAAAAACGCAAAAAAGAGGACCATTAATTTCCTCAAATACCATTATATATGCGGTTATTTTTTGATTAAAGGCGTCTTTAGAACGCCTCATATCCGTTTAAAGGCTGGTCTGCGGCTCAGGAGAGGTCGGAATCCCTGATCTTCTTTTTTATTTGCAGATACGTCAGCAGTTCTTCCTGATCTTTTTCTTCCCAGAAATCAAAGTCTTCTAATTTCTCTAAAACTTCCCTAAAATGGACGCTTTTATCCGCCAGCGAATAAATCTCAGGCTCTGAACCCGCATCCATCGTTTGTTCCCCTAAAAGGTAGGATATCGATACACCTAGACCCAGGGCAATATCTGTCAACCGGTCCAAAGAAGGCCTTCTTCTGTTTTGTTCAATATCACTCAAATAAGAGATGGAAATACCGCTTCTTTCAGAAAGCTTACGAAGTGTAAGCTTCTTTTCTTTTCTTTGCTCTTTAATCCGATCACCGACAGTCAACGCAATTTCCCCCAAATTTTCGATAATAGCGAATTAATACTAGTATAATCGTTGAAAAACGCCAGGTCTACTGAATTGCTATACATTTTTGACGTAAATATGTGCAATGTGGAAGAATATCCTATATTTTCTTGGGATTGGAACCTATTTTTGGCAGACGGCTAAATTTAACTGTTGCATAATTACGCTATATGCGTAATTATTAGAAAGAGGTGGTGTTATGTCCCTTGGTTCAAAAATCCGGGAAATCCGGAAGAAAAAGCATTTAAAACAAAAGGAACTGGCTGAGATTGCCGGTATTTCCGTTTCTTATCTATGTGAAATCGAAAGAGATAAAACAAATCCATCTATTAAAACACTTTTCCATCTTACTCAAGCCCTTGGAGTTCGTCTGTCGACGCTCCTCGGCGATCAGGAATATTAGGAACAGAATAATATTAGTATTTTTCAAATGAAAAGGATTTTTCTATGGAATGAAGTCCTTTTATTTTTTTGACAAATGCATACAAGAATATTTCAAAAAAAATCCTTGAAATATTTAAACAAAAATGCTAATATAAATAATTGTCGTTTTTCCGATAATCTGTTTAGAGAATAAAAACGACAAGTGGAAATCTTTAATTTACCTGAGTTCTTTAGGTAAAAATGTAGCCCAGTTTATGAAGAAACTGTAGAAGGGGACTGTACATGGATAAAAGTTTTGAATTCGGTAATAAAAGCATCGGGAAGCTATTATGGCAATTTTCCTGGCCGGCGATTGTCGGTATGTTGGTGAATGCCTTATATAATATTGTTGACCGGATTTTTGTGGGCCGTGGCGTCGGTACACTTGCGATTGCTGCAACGACAGTGGCCTTCCCAATTATGCTTCTGTTTATGGCACTTGGGATGCTCGTTGGTATTGGTGCAACAGCATTAATCTCCATTCGGCTCGGAGAACAGAAAAAAGAAGAAGCCGAGAAAATTGTAGGTAATGCACTTACTCTCTTGATTATGCTTCCGCTCCTTTTTATGGCCTTCTATTTCTCATTTTCTGAACAGCTTTTGGTCTTTTTTGGTGCTAATCAGGAAGTATTGCCCAATGCACTTGCTTTTACCAATATTATTGTTGCGGGATCCGTTTTTGGCGCAATCGGTTTTGGCATGAACAATTTTATCAGAGCTGAAGGAAACCCCAGAATTGCGATGCTGACGCAAATTCTTGGCGCTGTGATTAACGGGGTGTTGAATTACATTTTTATTTTCCATTTGGGATTAGGTATAGCGGGCTCCGCACTTGCAACGGTCTCAGGCCAATTCATTACGTCGCTTTGGGTATTGGGCTATTTTCTTCTCGGCCACAGCACACTTAAGCTTCGCCAAAAAAATTTAAAACCGGATTTTTCGATCTATCTAGTCATATTGTCCATTGGCTTTGCTCCGTTTGCGATGCAACTTGCCAACAGTTTGCAGAATATGCTTCTGAATAAGAGTGTCATGCTTTATGGCGGCGACCTGGCGCTGTCTGCCGTCGGCGTCATTATGAGTATTTCAACATTGTTCTTTATGCCGATTATCGGTGTCAGCCAGGGTGCTCAGCCTATCATAGGCTTTAACTATGGAGCCGGGCAGTTTGAAAGAGTTAAGGCAGCGTTGAAGAAGGCCATTATCGCGAGCACCTGTATTGCTGTTGTCGGTTATCTGGTCATACATCTCTGGCCCGAACAAATTATTGGCTTGTTCAGTGACAACGATACGGCGCTTACAGTACTGGCAACTCACGTGATACTGATATTTTTTACCATGTTCCCGCTGATTGGTTTTCAAATTATTTGCTCAAGTTACTTTCAGGCAGTCGGCAAACCGCTTCAATCATCTGTTCTGAGCCTTTCCCGGCAGGTACTGCTCTATATACCGCTTCTTTTGGTCTTGCCTCATTTTTGGGGAATTGAGGGTGTCTGGCGAGCTGCACCGATTGCGGATATCTTATCCGTTCTGATCACAGCAATGTTGATAACGCTGGAAATAAAACGGCTTAGCAAAAATCAGCCCGCTGTCAGCGTAGGATAATTCAGGCTGATATAAAACTGATATATCTAAAATACGAACAAGGGCTTCACAACTGTGAAGTCCTTGTTCGTATTTTAGATGACCCGTTCTTTCTCAGAGATCGGGACACTGAAGGATCATATTTTAGCATAGACTCTTATTTACGATATGATCTCCCGATTACACCAGGAACTTAAGCAAGGCGACCACCACAGCAGCAGTCACTGCTGACATGATGAGCGCAAAAATAAAGGCAACGCGTATCACTTTGTTTTCTTCACCAAGTTTATCAATAGATGCGGCCGCATTTTGGAGTTTTGCCGGGGAAATTACGCTGGCTAGTCCTCCACCAAAGGCTAACCCGGCTGTAACGATGATAATACCCTTAAGTCCCCAGTTAAGATTCGTTGCTGTTGACATGGTATATTTCGCAAACATCGCAATCGTCGAAGCTTCACTTCCGGTAATGAATCCTCCGAATAACCCAATAAAGCTTACAATAGCTCCGTAGGCTCCATGAAAAGCCTGCGCGGAATAGTCTGCGAGTACTTTCACCATACTTGGGCACAGTGTTTTCGGCATTGCGGCATTGAGATTGGAAGCCATATTAAATCCAGACATATTCATGACTTCACCGATCGCAAAGAAGATCGCTGCTGAGAAAACAGGTTTTGGTGCCCTTCGCCACCAAACTTTTATTGAATCTCTAATTTGGGCGGCTTTCGGGCGCATAATCGGAATCGAAATCAAGATGCTGACCAGAATCCAGGTGTAGGCATTCCATAAAGCTCTGGTTGCTATCGGCTTGCCGTCTGCAGATAAGCCCGGAATGCTGAGCGTCAGTGTCCGGTATAAATAATCGAATGATTCCTTCGGCAGGTTCAGCGCCAGAATCAGAACGATCAAAAGCAGCCAGGGCATAATGGCTTTCCACAAAGGATATTCTTTTTCATAGGCAAGTTCTTCCGGCGTCAGCCGGCTTCGATCAATAATTTTTTTACCCGTCAGCTTAAGATACAGGATCATTACAAGAATGACTGCAAAACCACTTAAGACTCCTGTGAGGACAACCAGATTGTCATAATGATTGGTAAAATAAGCGACAATCGAAATGGTAATGCCCGTAACCAATACCGGGACAATCCCTTCTTTGACGGCTTTCCACTTTCCGACAATCCAAAGCATCGAAAAGCCAATCAAGGTGGATACAAACGGCAAAAACATAAAGAAGATACTTCCGGCCTGAGAAAGGGTAATTTCATTGCCTTTTCCCAAAAAGCTGTTCGCAATATCCACAAATACCACGATCGGGGCACCGAGTAAGGCATACGTACACAGGGCGTCATATCCGATCGCAGGCAAAGCTATGGCCACATACGTAGAGTACCCCATCGCAATCAAGATAGGCGGCAGAAGAGATACGGGAGTTGCCCCGACGGCAACCATCAGCGTTCCAAATCCAATGTTGATCATCATGATCTGAACGGCTCTGTTTTCACTGGCTAAGGTCTTAATAAATATAATAATTCGTTTTAAAGCCCCCGTCTTTTCCATATAGGCCATTTGAAGTAGTGACGTGGCTACGATCAGTGAAACTGAAAAAGATTTAATCAGACCGGCCAGGGTTGAGCGGACAATGACTTCTCCCGACGTCTGGAAAAACAAAAACGCCACAAGAGAAACAGCAAGCCAACCCACAATTCCACTGGTATGGGCTGGCTTTTTAAACACAATAAGCATAACAACAATGACTACTATTGGCAGCAGTGCAAGCAGTAGTGACAACATTCTCTCCCATCCTTCCATTCTACAAGTATATTTTTTTATTACTACCTACTTATAATATATGATTATGTTCAAAAAAAAAAGAACTTTTTTTGCTTTTTACTTTTTGCGTTTTATGTTTCAGACCAACAGAAAGGCCCGCTTTTCACATGAAAAACGAGCCAAAACTGAAGATTTTCTCAGCTAAGGGATCCTGACATATTGCGCGGGACCCGGAACAATGATCCATCCATCGTAAATGATACTGATACTGAAATAGTAGTACTCACCGGAAACTAAATTACCCTGGATATCACCCTGATAATAAGTGTCAGCGTTGATTGTCACTGAAGTCCTGTTCCGGTCGGTAATCCACTCCAGATAACCGTCATTTGGATATTTTGGGTTAGGATTACTCTTTGAAATGACCACTTTGTAGCCTTCAAAATTCGCTGCTTCCGAAGCTGGCCAGCTTAAAATCAAATTACTGCCGCTGGCTGTTGCCGATATGGCAATCGGATCCAGGCTCTGTTGGACACTTTCCTTCTCAGCTAGTGGATCGTATCCATCGGCCGGATACGTGACACGGACGGCATTTCCGGCAACCTTGCCATCGCTGTATAAAGCCGTCACACTAACGTAATACGCCTGTCCGGGAGTCAGATAACTGCCAAAGTCTCCGCCGTGATACGCTGTGCTGTTGTCGATTACCCATCGGCTGGTGCTTTGATTGGTAATGTAGGTCAAATAACCGCTACTGGGATAGGCCGGCCTGGAATTATTTTTGGAAATAACGACCTTATAGCCCTGGAAGCTTTCACTGTAAATCGGATTCCATTTGACAATGAGCCGGTTGTCGTCCGTAGAAACGGTTACCTGAGGCGCCTTTGAAGAGGGAGATACAGCCGGTTTGACAGCAGGTTTTGTTTCTGTAGCCGGTGTTTCCTTGGTGGGTTGCGTTGTTTCGGTTGGCGTTGCGATAGCTTCCTTGGCAGGTTCCGGTGAAGAGACAGCCGTACCGACCGGATATGTCAGTTGCAGACTGTCACCCGGAACGGTCTTATCCGAATAAAGCACCGTAATGCTAAAATAGTATTTTTCACCAGGGACAAGTTTCTCGCCAAAGTCTCCGTTTTTATAAGCTTCACTGTTATTGATCACCGCACTGGTCGTGGTCCTGTCGGTAATGTAGTATAAATACCCGTCGTCAGGATACTTCGGATTCGGGTTGCTCTTTGAAATCACCACTTTATAGCCGGAAAATTTAGGATGATCAACCTGATCCCAATGTAAGATAAGTTTATCGCCGGAAATCTCCCCGTTCACTGCCACAGCAACATAAGGAGTTTTATCTTCGCCTATTTTTAATCCGGGCCAGGAAGCATTTTGCGCATAACCATAGGTGACTATGCCTAAACAAAAAATGACTGCACATATCGCGATTGCAATATTTCTGGATAAACGAGGTTTCATGGTCTTTTCTCCTTTCATACCACCGTTTGCATACGAGTAACTTACTCTCAACTAAAAATAACGTAAAGAAATAAGATCAACTATGTAAAATCTATAATTCTACAGTATTAATTTAATTCCTTTTTCTTCCTTAATATTTAGGAATTAAGTCCCATCAAATTAGGAAATATGGATTTGCACAATCCCACATGTATAGTTTGATACGATGGAGAGGAGTATGTCATTTAATGTCGAATCATTGATTCTAAATAAACTTAATTAATTTTTCCAAAGGAGAGGAGGGAATATGATGAAAGAACCGGTTGAGTTGATTCAATCAAATCAAACATTTTTAATTAGACGTACCTTAGAATATGCAAAAATGCATAATTATACAAAATATACCTCTACTCTGGAAGAAGCTTGGCGTACATCAATTAACGGGTTATCCGAAGCTTTAATCTCAGTTCTCAAGTCCTGTGAATTTATACCTGAATTAAATGTGGATGAAGATTATGCAAATGATCCAATTGGTTCTTTTGGGATACTTGAGGCACAGCTTCATCGTAAACGTGGAGTTACCCTGGAGATGTTTTTAGGATTGATGAAATATTATCGTCAATCATATCTCGATCTGATAATAGAAACCTATAGGAAAAAAAATATAGATTGTGATTACTTTTTATTGTTTATTAATCGGTTTTTTGATCGCGTAGAATTAGCTTTTTGCAGTGAGTGGATTAACGAGAAGAAGGAAGTACTTACGTTAAGTCTTCAAAATACGAATCGTATGATGACGAATGAAAAAAATAAATATTTAACAATATTTGAAAGTATTCCAACTCCTTCGATCATTTTGGATAGTAATAATATGATTGACAATATGAACAATGCAGCTAAAGAGTTCCTCAAGTCTGCAGGAATTGATGGGACATCTTATTATTCCAATGAAAGACATGAAATATATTTAGTACATGTATTACCTTGGCTTGCAGAAGAATTTACTGCTTTTATCAACGGAAATGATATTGAAGTATCCATTGAAAAGAATTTGATGATGCTCGAATTAGGAACCAGGAATCTGGTTATAAACTTTCACCGCATGCTGGACGTAAGTGAAAAATATAAAGGTACAGTGATCATATTTACGGATTTAACATATAGAAAACAAATTGAGGACAGGTTAAAATTTATCAGTTTTCACGATGATCTTACAGGATTATACAACAGAGCATTCTTTAATGAAGAATTGTTAAGACTGTGTTCAGGCAGGTCTAATCCAGTAGCGATTATAGAATGTGATGTTGACGGGCTTAAAGTGGTAAACGATACTTTGGGACATCATGCCGGAGATTTGCTTATTACTTCCACTGCTTCAATACTTCGTCGTTCTGTCCGAGAAAACGACGTTGCTGCCCGGGTAGGTGGTGATGAATTTGCAATTGTTTTACCAAATTGCTCATCTGGCTCATTAAAAGAGGTCTGTCAGAGAATCGAATTTGAACTCGAAAAACATAACAAAGAAAACTCTTATTTGCCTGTGAGTTTTTCCATTGGTGCTGCATTAGGGGATGCTTATAATGGCAGCTTAGACCACATTTATAGGAATGCCGATAATGAAATGTATAAAAATAAACAAGAAAAGCGAGAGCAATACAAGCTTTGGTTCAACTCGTTATATGCTGAGTATGGGGATAAACTATTTAATAACTAATTTACTTTGCCGCCAGGCCATGGATGACAGCAGGAGCGGCCGCCCGTTCAAATCCCACCTTCTTCTTTATTAAAATAAGCTTCATCTTGCGATGAAGCTTTATCTTCAGTGGCGGAGAAGGTGGGATTCGCTCCGCTCGCCTTCGGCTCGCTTTCACGCCGGGGTGGGAAAACCCTCCCATGGGTCGGCTTTTCTTCATCCGCCCGTTCGAATCCCACCTTCTTATTAATATAAGCTTCATCTTACGATGAAGCTTTATCTTCAGTGGCGGAGAAGGTGGGATTCGAACCCACGTGCCCTCGCGGACAACCGCATTTCGAGTGCAACTATAAAAGTCGAAAATAGTGGAAGTTAGCAGTAAATACCTGTAGATAAAAATCGCCAAAAACCTTATGGAATCAGGGTCACCGAGAATTTTTCCCGTGTTTACAAGGAAAGCTGAGCATGGCAAAAAACCAACGAAAAATTGAATCAAAACCTGTTTTTGGATAGAACTCGGATAGAACTAGAAAAATTTATCATTGTTAACACAAAGATTTGCTTTCACTCGCTTGCCGTTGACAAATTTGAGAAAGTGAGTGAAGCAAATGAATTTTAACGAATATTGTTCTTCAGTAATTGATCGTTATCCCGAATATGTCACGCAAAAAGAAATGTGCGCTATCTTGGGTATTTGCACATCCACTGCTTACTCCATTCAGAAAAAAGGCATGATTCCATTTGAATATATAAACACATCAGAAGGAAGAAGACAACGGATAAAGATTACCGACATCCTGCGATACCAATACAAAACGCTGTGCTTCGCTGAATCAGAAAATGTGTTTATTGAAGGTTTGCGCCGTTATTACCAAAAGCAATTGCGTAAATTCTCTAAACTGCTTTTGGTTTCAGATGTAATGCGTTTTACCGGATATTCAAAAACAGCAGTAAACAATTGGATACTGCGCAATGAATTGAAGCCTCTAAGCTTCAAAAACAAGCGAATACAATCATTTCGTAGAGGTAAGGGGTCCGTTATAACAAAAGATACTTTCCTTGATTTTTTAACCGGCCCGTATTATAGGAACATAACAAGGAAATCAGACGTGCATAAAGAGCAAGCCAGACAATATGAGCAACTCTTTGACACTTTCAGGTCAAAGCGAGGTGCTGTGAGTGTCTGACTATAGCTTTCTAATAGATAGGTATCCCGAATTTATAACGAAAGATCAATTCTATAAGATATGCCATATTAGCAAAAATACAGCGCGTCATTATCTAGAAAATGGCTTTATCCCTTGCATTGATTCTGGCAAAAAGACACGCAGATATAAAATTGCGTTGAAAGATATTATTTTATTTTTAGAAGATAGAGACAAAAATCCTGAAAAATACTATCTGCCGAATCATTATAACAATCCTTTTTTACCAAGCGAAATTAGGCAGTATAAGGCCAAACCACGGCCTGATACTTATAAATATGCTTATAAGCTAAAAGGCTTAAAAGAGGTCAAAGATTATCAGAAATATCTTGAACAGCAATTTGCAGATTATCCAGATATGATGACCAGTTTACAAATACAGCAAGTTACGGGACATTTAATAAGTACAATAGTTTCATGGTGTAAATCTGGAAAGGTAAAATGTATCAGGCACCATAACGCTAACCTTCTACAAAAAAAAAGCGTTATCAGCTATCTGTTCAATCAAGAACAACAACAATAATGACTCAAAAAGGCCGTTTGCTTTTTCCCATATTAAACAGACGGCCTTTTGGTGTCTCTTTTTTTATATATCATTTCACTGGATTAATGGAAATAAATTCATATAAGTAATATAATCATATTAAAATGATTGTTTTAAATCTTAATTGGGTAGTAAATCTCATTATAAAGAACATATGGAGTAATATTAATTATGTTTAACATAACAACACATGAAAAGGCAAAGGAGTTTTTAAGTTCGTTTTTAAAAATAGCATCCGAAAAAATTGATGATTATATCTTTAATAACACAAAAGATTATGATGTAGATAATTTTTTAGAGACCTATAATATAGATTTGCAAAAAATACATATTGAAAATATGCAATTGATCGTACAGCATGTAACTACTAACGATGATAAATGTGGCTCTTTAGAAAAATTCGGTCTATTAAATCTGCAACAATCTCTTACTATGGAAACAACGCTTAAAAAATACCTAGATCGTTTTAATATTCATTTTGATATATCAAATAAATGGATGTTTTGTAATGGAACGAAAATTGATATACCTTATAAATCAGATGATATAAACCTTCCTAGTGATTCGCAAAAACATCGAATTTGTAGAGTAGCGCATAAAATATACTATGATTATCAAATAAGTGGATTTTTTAGTATGGAAAATGAAACTGATTATGGTGGTAGAGTTCACGAGAGACCTGAATTTTTGCATAATCTAAAAGAGCTTTTTAAATCAAGCTTAATCGAGGATACATGGAAAAAATCAGTGAAACCTTATTTGATTACATTTAAAGCTAGTTTAGATAGTTTTGCGTGGTTTAGCTTTTATGGTGAAAAATATGAGTATGAAGATGACTATTTGAGGAAAGAGGCACTCGTAAAGTGGCTAATAAATAAGGCTCTTTACGGAATATGGGACATGTACCATTATGATTCCAATCCAGAAATTTTTGCTTATATGAAACCAGAAGTTATTATTCCACCAAGTGATTTTTTAAATATTAAACCAATAAATATCTGATGAGGTTAAGCATGAAGGATAATATTGGTATGTGCGCATTATGTAAAGAAGAAAATGTTGAATTAAGAGAAAGCCATATCATACCTAAATTAGCATATAAGCGTATTAAGGCGTTTCAAAATTCTCGGTTCCGTAATTTTTATGATATAAATTCGATATATCAAGATGGTGAAAAAAAACCGCTCCTATGCTCAAATTGCGAGTTATTTTTTAGTAAATATGAAACTCATTTTGCAAACAATTATTTGGATAAATTTCTTGAGGGGAATCGCAAGTTACCGAAATTATATGATAAAATTGATATTTATATTTTCAGTGTAGCATGGAGAATTTTATATGACGACCTCTTTATCCTAAACTCTTTTGATGGAGAATATGCAAGAAAAGTATTTGAAGAATTTGAAAAGAAATTACTATGCTATTTAGAAGAATTAAGAATAGGGAACTCTCCAACATCCCCTCAATGTATAAAAAATTATATATTTACTATTAGAGATTTAGGATTTATTAATGAAGTCGCTGAATTTCTTGAGCCATCATTATTTGGCTATTCGTTTCATAGTGGCGATCAAAGTAAATATATTGTGTTCTCACATTATGCTGGTATTATTATTGCTACAGTTTATCGACCGGCAAATGTTATTATATTGGGTAGAAAGCTAAGTGAATATATCTTGGATCGGTACACTTCGCAAACCGTCAAAAAGCTATTAAATGAAGAAATCATCTATCAAGTAAATAAGATGATTGAACAGCAACCGATTAATGAGAAGGTGTTAGAGGCTGGACTAAGAGAAAAAATCAAAAATAGATATAAATTAGATAAAAGAATGAATCGTGGTAAGTAAGAATATTATATGCTTAGGCTTGCAGGGCAAACAGGAACAAAAGCATTTGCAATTAGCCTTGGTCTCATAGTCTTTATTGTTTTAGGGTTTATTCGTGAGAATGTAGGTCAAGCAAGAACTGAAAGCACTAAAAGAATGGGGGTAAAAACTATGAGAACTAAAATGAAGCAAAAAGCGATATTAGCTGGTTGGTCATTTTGTAATTCTATTTGGACTATGGGTGCTAATCTAATTGCTAGTGCCCTGTTAGCCTAAGCATATATTATCGTACTTACCTCACCACTCAATTAACGAATATTTTAAATCAATAGTTGAATGAATAAGAGGACATAGGCTTTTGGCCTGTGTTCTCTTTTCATATATAAGCAAGGAAGAAGCCGTTTGCTTTATCGATCAGATAGAGCAGACGGCTTTTTGCATGAAAGGAGGATTTTAATGTCAAAAGTAATTGCCTTGGCCAATCAAAAAGGCGGTACCGGAAAAACGACGACAGCAGTCAATCTGGGCATCGGACTTGCTAGGCAAGGAAAAAAGGTATTACTTATAGACTCGGACGCGCAGGGTAATCTGACGGATTCTTTAGGCTATCAAGAACCGGACAATCTTCCTTTTTCATTGGCCAGCGTCCTGACCAAAATCATGACGGAGGAACCGCATGAACCTGATGAGAGTATCCTTCACCATGCGGAAGGCGTAGACCTGATGCCGGGAAACATTGAACTGTCTGCTATTGAGGTGTCGCTGGTCAACACCATGAGCCGGGAAACGATACTCCGCACATATATCAACACGGTCAAAGACAGGTATGATTATGTGCTAATAGATTGCATGCCCTCTCTTGGCATGATGACCATCAACGCCCTTGCAGCCGCAGACAGCGTAATCATTCCCGTCCAGGCCCACTATTTGCCCGTTAAAGGAATGACACAGCTTTTACAGACCATTGCCAGGGTGAGAAGGCAAATCAATCCCAGACTTACCATTGACGGTGTGTTGCTAACAATGGTGGATAACCGCACCAATTTCGCAAAGGATATTTCCTTTGTCCTGCGGCGGGACTACGGCGACAAGCTGCGAGTTTTTCAAACGGAAATTCCCCTGTCCATCCGGGCGGCTGAAACAAGCGCGCAGGGAAAAAGCATCTATGCGTTCGATCCGCACGGAATAGCTGCCAGAGCCTATCAATCCTTTACAAAGGAGGTGCAGGACATTGGCGAAAAACGACGTGCGAAACAGCATCAAGCTGACCTCAGTAGATGAATTATTTACCACGGAGGAAAACCGCGCAGATAGTCAGCGAGAAAAGGTTCTGGATATTCCCCTGTCGGAAATCAGTGATTTTTCAAATCATCCTTTTAAAGTAAAAGCGGATGAAGCTATTCTGGAAATGGCAGACAGTGTAACACAGTACGGCGTTTTAGTCCCCGGCCTTGTACGCCCCAAAGTAGACGGCGGCTATGAAATGGTGGCCGGACACCGCCGCAAAAAAGCAAGCGAGCTTGCGGGCAAGGAAACAATGCCCTGTATTGTCCGTGAATTGGACGACGATGCTGCTACAATTATCATGGTTGACAGCAACCTACAACGGGAAAGCATTTTGCCGAGCGAAAAAGCCTTTGCCTATAAAATGAAGTTGGAAGCCATGAAACGTCAAGCAGGCCGACCAAGCAAAGAAAATTCAGTTCAAGTTGAACTGGATTATAAAGGACAACAATCACGGGATTTATTAGCAAAACAAACTGGAGAAAGCGGCCCTCAAATTCACCGTTACATTCGCCTTACCTTCCTGCTCCCCTCTATTCTTGAAATGGTGGACGAAAAAGAGATTGCTTTTAATCCAGCGGTGGAAATCTCCTACCTGTCCGAAAATGAACAGCAGGACCTTTACAATACCATACAGTCGGAGGACTGCACCCCTTCCCTATCACAAGCACAACGGATAAAGAAGTTCAGCCAGGAAGGCAGGCTGAACGCAGATGTCATTTATTCCATTCTCACGGAAGAAAAGCCCAATCAAAAAGAAAGATTTCATATTCAGCGTGACCGTATCGACCGCTATTTTCCTAAAAACTTTACCGAAAAACAAAAGGAGGAGTTAGTTGTCCAGCTTCTGGAAAGCTGGTACAAGAAGCGCCAGAGGGAGCAGCAGGAGCGATGAAACAGGTTACTACAGCTGCATAAAAATAATCATTTTGCTCTCAAACCAGCAGGAGCATTTTTTATTGTCCTTTTTTAAAAGGAGGTGCCTCCATGTACTTTACAGAAGGACAGTTGCGCAAATACGAACGCATCATGCAGGAAAAACCGGAATTTGACCGCAAAAGTATTATTACTAAAACGGTAGAAGAACGGGATTGCAAGCACTGTCTTTACTTTGTCAAGCATCACAGTAAATGCAGCAAGAAAAAGTGCGTTTTGTTTGAAGAGTAACAACCTTATAGAAATTGTATGCCAAGGGGGTGGTATGTCCATTTGTTTGCAGTCATCGAATTGGGGGCTTGCCGTTTCCCCCTCCCCACACCCCTCCCCTCAAAATTTACCAGCCGAAAAAGAAATACTCTTCGTCTGGTAAACCACTAAATTGATCCCAGAAAGGAACCTTTTTATGAAACAGACAGCAGAAAAGAAGCCGAAAGTCTTTCGTACCCTTATTCGCCAGGTTCATACGGACAATAAGGAGATACAGAAGGATAACAAAGTTCAGGCTACTGAGAAGGAGCGAAAAAACCAACCGCCCTTCTTTTTCGGCCTGTAATGGTGCTCTCTATTTAAACGCAGAGAGCTTTTTTTATGAACGGGACGGCGATTCATCCCTATTCCGCCATCCATTTGATTGGAGAGTGATAGCAAAATGGATGATTCTAAACGCATGGTTGATACCTATGAGGTAAAACACGCCATCCATGTCGGCGATAAAGAAATCCTCTTTCTGGTAGATGAGAAAATAACCTCCTGCCCGTATATTGTGTGCAACTGTTCCTGGGATAACCCTTTAGGCGTTGACCAATATAGTGATGCCATGGGAAGCGCGAACTATCTGGAAATGATGACGGAGTTTACCGAACGCGTAAGAAAACAGCTTGAAGCGGTTAATGCGGAACGGAACAAGATTACTGTTCCTTTACAGCCTTTTACTTTGAAGCATTGCATCCCAAGCGATTACAAAGAGAACATTGAAAACAAGGTGGTAATCATCCGCGCGGAATGCCTGCACCCCGAATACCGTACCGCCGATAAGCAGCTTGTGCTGGTCACTGGCGGTTTTGGCGCTTATGGCAATTCCAGAGGCCGCGCGGTCTACACCGTTAACCTTTACTCCGGCAAGGAATCGCGCTGGAACCGGGAGGATATTTTAGGTTTGCTTAAACCGGAATATATGCCCGATTGGGCAAAGAAACGCCTGAAACAGATACAGGCCGAGCGGCAGGCAAGGCATAAAAATCAGGAACAAGAGCGTTAGGGGGGTTGAGTTATGGAAAAAGAGATTAATGCCGGATATACCATTACCGACCGGCTGACCGTAGCAAATGCTGAATTTGTCATCGGGCAGAGCGACAGTGCCCCCGCCAAATTTGTAACCTGGAAGGTCAAAAAGGGTGAAAGGGATTATTATTGGGGCCATTACAGCAATGACCGCCTGACTGCCCTTGAAGATCTGTGCAATCGCGCGCTGGATGAAGTCCATCATTTGAAAAGCCTCCGGCAGGAGCAAAACGCTGGCGAGAACCCGGTGAGGCAGAATGGGAAGAAAAAGTCTGTACCGGAGCGTTAGGAGGGTTATAGCAAGCGACTATAACTTCTATGCTTACTGCTTTAAAAAGGCAAAAGAACGGCTCATGATAAAGGTAAGGGTAAACAAATACAGCCCGCTCTCAAAAAGGAAAAACGAAGTCCGAAACGATAAAGGGCCTTGTTATTCGGAGCAAACAGGAAAGCTATCCACAACCAATACTCATTTAAGGAAGGAGGGATAAACGTTGGTAACGAAATTGCAGTTAATTACAGAGTTATCGCAGACAATAGCCCGCAGCATCACAAGAAACTATGTCAACTGGACCTCCTTTCTGAAAACGGCTGCCTGGAACTATAAATATCCTTTTCAGGACCAGCTTTTGATTTATGCGCAGCGACCCGGCGCGACAGCCTGTGCTCCAATTGAAGTATGGAACGAGAAATTGGGCCGTTGGGTCAACCGCGGGGCAAAGGGTATTGCCCTCTTCGACGACCGTGGAGGCAGGCTGAGCCTGCGCCATGTATTCGACGTTTCGGATACCAACAGTCGCTACAACCACCCTGTCATACTCTGGGAAATGAAGGACCGGTACGCCGAAACCGTAACAGAGACGCTGGAGAATGCCTTTGGCGGCCTGGAGGATAAAAGCAGCTTGCCCGCCGCCTTGTTTTCAGCCGCCCACAATGCAGTGGAGGACAATTTTACGGATTATCTCCTCGACTTGCTTTCCTTTCGGGAGAACAGCTATTTGGAGGAGCTGGACGACCTCAATGTCGAAATCTATTTCAAAAACGCTTTAAAAAGCTCCGTGGCCTACATGCTCTTAGTTCGCTGCGGCTGCAATGCCGATCAATACCTGACTTTAGAGGATTTTCAAGACGTTGCCAATTTCAATACGCTGGATACCGTTTCCCGCCTGGGAACCGCTGCCAGCGATATTTCTGAAATGCTCCTGCGGGAAATCGAGACGACGGTCAAGGAACTGCAAATCACGGAGAAAAAACAAAACCGCACCTTTGCAAAAAATCAGGATGTTCCGCACAATGAAAGCGTAAAGCAAGCTCAAAAGTCTGAAAGGATTGATGAATATGGAACTGACTTACACGTTGCACGGCGATTATCTGATACCCGACCTGACGCTGCCGGAGGAAGCAACGCCCATAGGCAAGTATGGGATGTTGCGCAAAACATATCTGAAAAATCACAGGAAAGGGATGTACGCCAGCCTGATGCTGTCTGGCAAGCTGAACAGCCACCTGACGGAGATCGACCGGACGGCGAAGGAGCACATCGAACAGATCACGGCGAAGCTCTTGCAGAGAAGTCCCGCGCCGGACAAGGTGACCGACCCGCTGGTCTGGGCGGGACACATGAACAGCCTACGGCATTCGGCGGAGGAAACAGTCCTAGCGGAGCTGATTTACAATTAGCATGGTATGACAGGGAAACGGAGGATAAAAGTCTTCCGTTTTTCCATTCCACGCCGCTTATTAATCAAATACTTCGCTCCACACCTCACTTGAAAGCGACAAAGCAGGAAATTGTGGCTTTTTATACTGTCCACGAGGACAATAGCGAGCGTACTCAATACATTAAAAGCATCTTAAATAACGACTATACAGAGTTGGCTATCGGTGAAGATCAGCGTGTCGGGTACAAGACCTATCAAAACGTTCTTCATCTTTGGGAAGGCAGTTACGCCTCAAGAACATCCCAAGGGTATTATGACTGGGGCGTCATTGCCGGACACTTCGGCAGCATGATATTGCTGAACGAATTCCTTGATCAAGCGGCATTGCCCTCGGTGCAGCAGCAAATGACTCTGATCGAACAGGCGGAGGAAGAAAAATCCTCCGCTTTTTCTATTCCCCAGGAAGTTATTGATACGGTTTTACAGCAAGGAAGCGGTATCCAGGACGGCAAATACCGGATTTATCTGCACTTTCAGCAGAATGTTTCTGCAAAAGAAACAATTGACTTCTTGAAAAGAGAATACGGCATAGGCGGGCGCGCACCTGTTCTGATCGGTTCCGATATCGACGAATGGCACGACGCCAAGGGCATCACCCTTACCAGAGGAAAGCACACCGAACCTGACATAAAAATAGTTCTACCCTGGGCAAAGGTGCAAAAACGCCTTGGCGAACTGATTGCCGCCGACCGCTACTTAAACAGCAAGGAAAAGGAATACCTACCTGTTTATGAGCAGCAGATGGAGGAACGCCGGCAACAGCTTGCCGAGCAAGCCTACGCCCGTGAAATCCTGAACCGGGAACCAGCCTCCTCCGAAAAACCGGGGCCGCCATCAAGGGAAAATGCCCATTACGCCTTCTCTCTTGGCGACACTGTGTATCTTGGCGCGGATAAATATGAGATTTTTTCCTTTGACGGAGGTAAGGTCGTTCTCCGGGACATAAGCTTTCCGCTGTTCAGCAAAAATCTGACACGGGATGACTTTGACCGGATGCTGCGGGAAAATCCCTTAAACGACCATCTTATTGCACACGAGAGGTCACCGGAGCAACCAGCCGAAGAAAAAACGGAATCAGCATCCCCCCGTGTGCTATATCAGGCGTATCTGCCCCAAATCGTCAATAAGATACGAACCGACCAGATCTACCTATACCTCCGTGACAGGGATACTGACCCGGACAGTGCGGAACGGGAGCTAGACGAGGCCATCGACCGTATTGTCCTTTCCATGCGGGAGGAACACCCTGCTTTTTATGAAGCCTATACCACCCTACCCCAGTTTAAGGAATGGCTTGCCGAGGATGTATTCCAGCGAACTTATGAAGATTATCTGACGGAAAAAAGGGACAGCGTTACCCTTCATGCTGACGACCCCGACGCGCCGAAATGGGTGCGGGCAACCGGCGATCCGGCCATTACCCACGAAGGCGGTACTGTCACCATTGACAGCGGCGGTGAGGGTGAAAAACTCAAGATGGGGTTGGATGAAGATCTTTCAGATGTTCAAGCAGGAGAAACGGAAAAGCAACCGGCCGAAAAAGAAATGGCTGTGGGCATGGAATTTGCTATTAAGGATCGCAAGTATGCCATAGACAGCATTAATGAGAAAACCGGCACGGTCAGCCTGCGGGATATTACCTTCCAACAAAACACCGGCTTCCCCATTTTCCGCAGCGAGACCATTGGGTTTGTCCGCGGCGTTTTGGAGCAGGCGAAAGAACCCGCGTGGCAAAAAACTCGGGATGGCCAAGTATCGAAAGTCATCATTGACCTTCAGCAGGAAACACCAAAACAACTACGCGTCGATTTCCGAATCATCGACGACAACCTGGGCGCTGGCGGCCAAAAAACCAAATATGGCTGGAATGCCGCCGCTATCCGGCTATTGAACAAACTGGAGGAACAAAACCGCCTTGCCACCCCGGAGGAACAGGAGATCCTTTCAAAATATGTCGGATGGGGCGGTATCCCGCAGGTGTTTGACGAGCAGAACAGTCAGTGGGCGAAGGAATACACCGAATTGAAGGAGCTGCTCACTGAGGAGGAATATACGTCCGCACGGGCCTCCACCTTAAATGCCCATTATACCTCCCCCACCATCATCAAGGCCATGTACGCCTGTCTGGAAAACATGGGTTTTAAGACAGGCAATATTTTGGAGCCCGCCTGCGGCATCGGTAACTTTTTCGGCCTTGTACCGGAGAGCATGAAAAACTTCAAACTGTATGGCATCGAACTAGACAGCATCACGGGGCGTATGGCCAAACAGCTTTACCAGCAAGCCAGTATCGCGGTGCAGGGCTTTGAGGAAACCAATCTGCCCGACAGCTTTTTCGACCTGGCTATAGGCAACGTGCCTTTCGGCAGCTATGGGGTGGCGGACAAAAAGTATGACAAGTACAAGTTTTACATCCACGATTATTTTTTTGCCAAAACTTTAGACAAGGTGCGGCCCGGAGGCATAATCGCCTTTATCTCTTCCAAAGGAACGATGGATAAGCAGAACCCCGAAGTCCGCAAGTACATCGCCCAGCGGGCCGAACTATTGGGAGCCGTCAGGCTTCCCAACAATGCTTTCCTTGCCAACGCCGGAACCGAGGTTACGACCGACATCTTTTTCCTGCAAAAGCGCGACCGGGTTATCGACATTGAACCGGATTGGGTGCATCTTTCCACGACTGAGGATGGCGTGCCAATCAATCAGTATTTCGCAGCCAACCCGGACATGGTGCTGGGCACGATGGCCTTTGACGACCGGATGTACGGCAACCAAAGCGAAACCACCTGTATCCCTTATGAGGGTGTCGACCTTGCTGAGCTTTTGCGCGAGGCGCTGGAAAACATCCATGCGGAAATCACGGAATACGAACTTGATGATGTCACCGAACAAGCAGATACTTCCATCCCGGCAGATCCTAATGTGCGAAATTTCAGCTTTTGCCTGGTGGACGGCGAAATCTATTACCGCGAAAACAGCCGGATGAACAAGGTAGAAGTTTCCTTCACGGCGGTCAACCGAATCAAGGGCATGATCGCCATCCGGGACTGTGTCCGTGAACTCATCGAATACCAAACCGAGGATTACTCAGACGAAATTATCCGGGAACAGCAACGCACGCTGAACCGCCTGTATGACGACTTTATCGTCAAGTATGGACTTTTGAACAGCCGCGGCAACAACATGGCCTTCTCCGATGACAGCTCCTACTGCCTGCTCTGCTCTCTGGAGATTCTCGATGAAAATGGCGAATTGGAGCGCAAGGCGGATATGTTCACCAAACGCACCATCAAGCAGCGCACTGTTGTCACCCATGTGGATACCGCCACCGAAGCATTGGCAATCTCTATCGCAGAAAAAGCTTGCGTGGACATAGGTTTCATGCAAAACCTGACAGGGCTTTCAGAGGAACAGATCGAAAAAGACCTTCAAGGAGTAATCTTCCGCAACCTCGGAGAACAAGACCCGGCGGATGTGCCGAAAGCCTTTTTTGATATAACCCGTTGTCCCTTTGTTACAGCCGATGAATATCTTTCCGGCAATGTGAGGAATAAGCTCCGCCTTGCCAGAGGACTTGCCCAGATGCGGCCCGACCTTGCAGAGCAGATTGCCCCTAACGTCACGGCGCTGGAGGCAGTACAACCGAAAGACCTTGATGCCTCGGAAATTGACGTCCGGCTTGGTGCAACCTGGCTGCCTCCTGAGGAGGTCAAGGACTTCATTTTTGAGCTTTTGGAAACCCCTAATATGTATAGGCGGTACATCGACGTTTTCTATTCCTCCTATACCGCCAACTGGAACGTCAAGGGCAAAAGCGACGACCGCAGTGACAACATTAAGGCCAATGTGACCTACGGCACCAAACGCATCAATGCCTACAAAATTATCGAGGAAACCCTGAATCTCCGGGATGTGCGCATTTTCGACACCGTTTATGAGGACGGCGTTGAGAAGCGTGTACTGAACAAAAAAGAAACCGCCATTGCCCAACAAAAACAGGAGGCCATCAAGGAAGCGTTCCAAAACTGGATATGGAAAGACCCCCAGCGCCGGGAACGGCTGACAAGGCTCTATAACGACCGTTTCAACTCCATCCGTCCCCGCGAATACGACGGCAGCCATATCCGGTTTACCGGCATGAATCCGGAAATAACCCTGCGCAGGCACCAGGTGGACGCGGTGGCGCACATCCTGTACGGCGGCAACACCCTGCTGGCCCACTGCGTGGGTGCGGGCAAAACCTACGAGATGACGGCGGCTGCCATGGAAAACAAGCATTTGGGGCTTTGCAACAAAAGCATGTTCGTCGTTCCCAACCACCTGACCGAGCAGTGGGCCGGGGAATTTTTACAGCTCTACCCATCAGCCAACATCCTTGTAGCGACGAAAAAGGACTTTGAAACCAAAAACCGTAAGAAATTCTGCGCCAGAATCGCCACCGGCGACTACGACGCGGTAATTATCGGCCACAGCCAGTTTGAGAAAATTCCCATTTCTGCTGATCGCCAAAAGCGGCAGCTGCAGGAGCAAATTGCAGAGATTACCAACGGGATCCAGGAACTTAAGGAGGAGCGGGGCGAACGTTACGCCATCAAACAGCTTGAAAAGACAAAGAAAACCTTAAAGCTGAAGCTGGAAAAACTCAATGACACCAGCCGTAAGGATGATGTCGTCACTTTTGAAGAATTAGGCGTTGACCGCTTATTTGTGGACGAGGCCGATTTTTACAAGAACCTGTTCTTATACACCAAAATGCGCAACGTGGCAGGCCTGTCCCAGACTGAGGCGCAGAAGTCATCCGACATGTTTGCCAAGTGCCGTTACCTGGATGAGTTAACGGAGGGACGCGGCATCATCTTTGCCACAGGAACACCCATTTCCAACTCCATCACCGAGATGTATACCATGCAGCGGTACCTGCAATACGAGGCTCTGCGCAGAAACGGGCTCCAGCATTTTGATTGCTGGGCCTCTACCTTTGGGGAAACCGTGACCGCCATCGAGCTTGCGCCGGAGGGGACGGGCTACCGGGCCAAAACCAGGTTCGCCCGCTTCTATAACCTGCCGGAGCTCATGAACATGTTCAAGGAAATCGCTGACATCAAGACTGCGGACATACTTAAGCTTCCCGTGCCAAAAGCCAACTACCATAATGTTGCGGTCAAGCCGAGCGAATTCCAGCAGGATATGGTGGCCGAGCTTGCGGAGCGCGCCGAACGGGTCCGCAACCGGATGGTAGAGCCGAATGAGGACAACATGCTGAAAATAACCAACGATGGCCGCAAGCTGGCTCTTGACCAGCGGCTGATGAGCCCCATGCTTCCCGATCACGAGGACAGCAAGGTAAACACCTGCGTGGAAAATGTGTTCCGTTTTTGGCGGGAAAACAGAGATAAGAAGCTCACTCAGCTTGTGTTCTGCGACCTGTCCACACCCAAAGGCGATGGGAATTTCAACGTATACGATGATGTCAAGCAAAAGCTCGTTTCCCGCGGTGTTCCCGCCGATGAGCTTACTTTCATCCATAATGCCGACACGGAAACGAAGAAAAAAGAACTGTTTGCCAAGGTGCGCAAGGGACAGGTACGGATCCTGTTAGGCTCCACCTTTAAAATGGGGGCCGGGACCAACGTGCAGGATAAGCTCATTGCCCTCCATGACCTGGACTGCCCTTGGCGTCCCCGTGATCTGGAACAGCGAAGCGGCAGGATTGTCCGCCAGGGAAACAAAAACGACGAAGTGCATATCTTCCGCTATGTGACGGAAAACACTTTTGACGCCTATCTCTATCAGGTTTTGGAGAATAAACAGCGGTTTATTTCCCAGATTATGACCAGCAAATCCCCCGTGCGAAGCGCCGAGGATATTGATGAAACGGCGCTTTCCTATGCCGAAGTCAAGGCACTGGCGACGGGTAACCCGTTTATAAAAGAGAAGATGGATTTAGACATTCAGGTTTCCAAGCTGAAATTACTGAAAGCCAACCACTTAAGCCAGCGTTATGCTTTGGAAGACAGATTGCTCAAGCATTATCCGCAGCAGATCAAAACCACCGAGGAACGCATTGCGGGCTATGAAAAAGATCTTGCCCTGTATAAACAGCACAGCGTATTGGAACCCACCGAAGGCAACACAGAAGACAGCCAATTTGCAGGCATGATGGTAAAAAACGTTGCCTACACTGAAAAAGCCAACGCAGGCGCGGCAATTCTGGAAGAATGTAAGCTGATGACTTCTCCCGAACCGCAGGAGCTGGGCAGCTACATGGGTTTTTCAATGCTGTTTTCCTTTGACAGCTTCCATAAGCAATATCAAATCACCCTGCAGGGCACTCTAAGCCATACAGTATCACTGGGTACGGACATTTACGGGAATATTACCCGACTTAACAATGCCCTTGCTGAAATGCCCAAAAAACTGGAATATTGCCGGGAGCAATTAAGCACTCTTCGCCAGCAGATGGAAACGGCTAAAGAACAGATTGACATCCCCTTTGAAAAGGAACAGGAGCTGCAAACCAAGTCTGCGCGACTGGCAGAGCTGAACATTTTGCTCAACATGGATAAACATGAAAACGAGGTGATCGACTGCGAGCCTGACGAGGATATAGATGTTCCGGAAAAGAAAACTGTGGGTTATGAAAGGTGAGGTGATAAAGAAATGCCTTATGTAACACCAGAGCAGATTGAACGGGCCAAGCAAATGGATCTGCTGACTTATTTGCAATATTACGAGCCGCATGAGCTGGTGCACTTTTCCGGCAACGTCTATACCACCCGCACTCATGACAGCCTGAAAATCAGTAACGGAAGATGGTGCTGGTGGTCGCGCAGCATCGGCGGGCGCTCTGCATTGGACTATCTCATCAAGGTTCGAGGTATGACGCTCCCTGAAGCAGTCATTCAGATAGACGGACGGGCGGCTATCATGCCGCCGGTCCCGTCAAAAGCACAAGAACCCACCAACCAGAGAAACTTACTTTTGCCGGAAAAAAACAAAAACAACAACTGTGTGATTGCTTATCTCTCCGGGCGCGGCATCCACAGGACTTTAATTGAATACAGCATCCGGACCGGACGGCTATACGAAGGCCACGAACATCATAATGCTGTATTTGTCGGTTTTAACCGCCAGGGTGTTCCCAAATATGCGACGTTTCGTGGAACAACCGGCAAGCGGTTTTTAGGGGAAGCCGAAGGAAGCGACAAGCATTTTTCCTTTTCCATTCCGGCACGGCAGGGAAGCCGTAAACTCCATCTTTTTGAAAGCGCCATTGACCTCCTTTCCTACGGCACGCTGGAGCTGTTTTCCGGCAGGGACTGGAGGAAGGAAAACTGTCTGTCCCTTGCGGGAATCTATAAGCCGAAAAAGATTATCGAACAAAGCACCTCACCCGCCGCGCTCGTCCAATACTTAAAAGACTTCCCGCAGATCAAGGAAATTGCGTTACACCTGGACAACGATACGGCGGGACGGCTGGCGGCAAAAACCCTTCAAACCATCCTCCCCCCTGCTTACGCTATTTCCGACGAACCGCCGAAGCACGGGAAGGATATGAACGATTATCTGAGAAATGTATTGGAAAAACAACGGGGACAGGAACGATAATCTTTTTATTATTTGCCTGTTATCACCTAAAAAGCAATGATAGCATGCAAAAAACAAAATACTTTTATAAGTTTATAGGGTTATAACCCTAATCTATTCATGTATATTCGCTCTGTTTTGTGGTATAATACCAATAAGGCGGTGGTTATCATGATCCAAAGAGATTTATACATGAAGCAAATCAGGCCGTTCATCGGGAAACCGTTTGTTAAGGTGCTGACAGGCATCCGGCGCTGTGGGAAATCCTCCATTCTGATGATGCTGCGGGATGAGCTTCAGAGCAGCGGCGTTGCACCGGAAAACATCCTGTATATCAATTTTGAAAACCTTGATTTCTCCGACCTGAATACGGCGGAGAAGCTGCACAGTTATGTGAAAGCGCGCATGACAGGTGAAGGCCGATATTATATCCTTTTAGATGAGATCCAAGAAGTCAAGCGCTGGGAGAAAGCGGTCAACTCTCTACTGGCAGGCGCCAACTCCGACTTGTATATCACAGGCTCAAATTCGCGCCTGCTGTCATCCGAACTTGCGACCTACATCGCAGGCCGTTATATCGAGATTAAAATCAACACACTCTCTTTCAAGGAATATCTGCTGTTTAAGGAGGTGCGCACAGGCGAGAAGCCGGTCAATATGCGGGAGGAAGTCAGGGACTATATCCGTCTTGGCGGGTTTCCCGCCGTCCACATCGGTGATTATGAAGAAGACACGGCTTACCGCATTGTGAACGACATCTATTCTTCGGCAATTCTCCGCGACACCGTACAGCGGCATAACATCCGCAATATCGAACTGTTGGAGCGGGTGGTCAAGTTTGTGTTTGACAACATCGGCAATACCTTTTCCGCAAAAAATGTAGCCGACTATTTTAAGAGCCAGCAGCGCAAGATTGACTTAAATACCGTCTACAACTATTTAAGCGCCCTCGAAAGCGCCTATATAATCAGAAAGATTCCCCGTTATGACATCAAGGGCAAAGAGATTCTACAAACCAACGAAAAATATTATATCGGGGATCAGTCCTTGGCCTATGCGGTTATGGGCTACAAAGACAGGCTGATTGCCGGGATACTGGAAAACATCGTTATGCTGGAGCTTGAGCGAAGGGGCTACCGTGTTTTTGTAGGAAAGCTCGATACCAAAGAGGTTGACTTCATTGCCGAGAGAAAAAATGAAAAAGTTTACGTTCAAGTATCCTATACACCCGCTGTCGCCCAGGAAACCATTAACCGTGAGTTTGCTCCGCTGCTGGCCATCAAAGACCATTATCCGAAATACGTCGTTACAATGGATGATTTTTGGAATGATAACGTGGAGGGCATTAAGCACAAGCATCTTGCGGAATTCCTGTTGATGGACGTGTATTAAGTACACAAGCATAGCCTTAAAAATAAGACAATTACGTTTACAAATACCTGATTGACAAATACGTTAACCAGGTTTTTTATTTTCTTCTTATAATTAGTATTTGCAATAAATATTTTGGTTTTGCGAGTGCGAACGATGACTGGCAGACTTTTCTTTTCGGCAGGTATCTATTGAGACCAATCGTGACTTTTTTACAACACAAGACTGATGTCTTGTGTTGCAGCAAGCACTGAATTTGGCTAGCCAAATTCGCTTGTTAGGGGGATGCCCCCCTAAAACCCCAAAAAAATGCAGGGCTCATGGGTATTCCTATTCCGTCTTACTCCCGCTTTCATGTGCCCATGCACTGAATCATGAATGATGGCACATCAAAGCGCTCGCGGGGACCGGTCCGCCATACGCTGAGTGGTGACACTCCTCGTACCGCGGCCTTTTGATTACAAATGAATGCCTTATTTTTTGGCGATGCCATTGGGTCCGCCTTTATGTATTTTTATAAGAACATTTAATACGAAAGGGAGGAAAATGAATGGGAAATTATGACACTATAGACCAATGGCGTAATGAATACTACTACAAATTGCGGGACTGCAAAAAAGCCATGATGGATGACTGTGCCTTATCGCAGGCGTACAACAGCAACACATTAAAGAAGTTTATGGAACAGCTTATTGGGACGCATGGCTTGGAGAATGTGTCCCTTTTACTGTCCAACACTATCCGGGAAGCTCCTTGGGACAAGCGTTACTCCAGTAAAGTCAAAGCTTGGGCGAACCGCTATCCGGAAATCCAACCGGCACCTGTGGAAGAAAAAGAGCCTCTGCGTATTTTCGCCTTAAACTTATATGAACATCCCGCCATCCTGAATCAGGCTGCGCGGATTGCTATGCAAAAGGAAAAGGAACTCTCCCAGCCCAAGCCTAAGGAGCAGGCACGATGAGAAAACGCAATATTCCAATTCTTGTACGACTGGACACCAAAGAACGGCAGAACCTTGCCAAGCAGGTAAAGAAATCGGGTCTGTCCCAGGAAACCTTTATCCGTACTCTCATTAACGGTTATGTGCCCAAAGAACTTCCTCCACCCGATTACTACGCCATGATGCGCGAGCTTCGCGCCATTGGCGTCAACTTAAACCAAATCGCGGCCAAGGCCAATGCCACGGGACACATTGACCGGACGCTATTCCAGTATGAAGCCACCCGGCTGAGAAAGACCGTGCTGGACATCCAGGCGGCGGTCACGTCGCCGGAAAGGAGAAATGAAGATGGCGACCACAGCAATATGGGATGTAAAAGACCGCCTTGATCGGGTAATCAACTATGCCGTCAATTCCCAGAAAACAGAGAACCTCTATTTCTCAAATCCGGATTTCCAGGGGCTTCGCAACGTGCTGGAATATACCGCACAGGACGATAAGACTGAAAAACAGTTTTACGTAACCGGCATCAATTGTGATCCGGTTATTGCCTGTGAGCAAATGACCCGGACAAAGCTGCAATTCCAGAAAACCGACGGCATCCTTGCCTTCCACGGCTATCAATCCTTTATGCCGGGAGAAGCTACTCCCGAAGCCGCCCATCACATCGGTGTAAAGCTGGCAAAAGAACTTTGGGGTAACCGCTTTGAGGTGGTGGTTTCCACCCATATTGACAAGCATCACCTTCATAATCATTTTGTTCTCAACTCCGTATCCTTCGTGGACGGCAAGCGGTACTACGACAACAACGCTACCTATGCCCTCATGCGGGAGACTTCCGACCGGCTGTGTCGGGAATACGCCCTGTCCGTCATCGAAAACCCGCAGTGGGGCAAATCCAAGCACCACGCCGAATGGCAGGCCGAGCAGGAAGGTAAGCCCACCTGGCGGGGCCTCATCCGCAAGGATGTGGACAAAGCCGTTGCCGCATCCATTACCTTCACGCAATTTATCGTCACCCTACGTCAACAGGGCTACGAGGTAAAAACGGGTGTAAAATATATGGCGGTGCGTCCCCCGGGAAAAGAACGTTTTGTTCGGTTGAAAACTTTGGGCGACGATTATGCCGAGGAAGCTATTAAGCAGCGGATTCTTCGAAACCGCGCTCCGAAACGGCCACATTCATTTCCGGAGCCAAAGCGAAAACGCTATGCCATCCGGGATAGTAAGAACTTGAAAACCGCAAAAAAGCTTACCGGTATGCAGGCACTTTACCTTCACTACCTCTATAAAATGGGCATTTTGCCAAAAAAATCCGCGTCCAGCAAAAGGACGCATTTTTTATTGCGCGAGGACCTCCGGCACATGGAGAAACTTACCGCCCAAACCAAGCTACTCTGCACCCGCCATATTTCGAGTAAAGAGCAGCTTCTCACTTATAAGCAGGGATTACAGCAGGAAATGACTACTTTGTTTGACTCCCGCAAAGCTCTTTACAACCGGATACGCCGGTGTAAGAACGATGAGCAAGTTTCGGCATACAAGGGGCAGATTGCTGGGCTTTCCCGACAAATCAGCCTGCACCGTAAGGAAATAAAGCTCTGTGCGGACATCCTGTCCCGTTCTGGGGAGATGCAGAAAAAGCTATCCCGGATTAAGCAGGAGGAAATCCAGCAAAGGAAGGAGGAAAAGACCTATGAACAACGGAGCCGACGCAGCGGATCAGATCGTCAATATGACCTTTAAAGGAATTGAGGTACTAGCCAGAATCTCCGGCGAGGGCGCGAAAAACCTTGCCACCTATTTGTACGCTGTGTTGAGAGATCAGAAGAAAACCAGAGGTAAAACCCGTCTGGAAACGCTTTTGCGCAGCGGCAAGGAACTGAAAGTCTTTACAGTCAGAAACGAGGACTTGCAGAAATTCACCCAGGAAGCCAGACGCTACGGCATTTTATACTGCGCCCTGCGGGACAAGAAGAATCTGGACGAGATGTGCGACATCATGGTACGGGCTGAAGACGCTTCCAAAATCAACCGCATCGTGGAACGTTTCAAGCTGGCTACCGTGGACACCGCAAGCATCAAAAGCGAAATCGAAAAATCCAGGGCCGCCAAGCAAAAGGACACTAATCCTGATAAAAAGGGTACAGACGAAAAAGCGCCTCCCGCCAAGGAAACGCCCGCCGAAAAAAGTGCGGACGCTTTTCTGGATAAACTGATGGCAAAACCCGGCCAGCCGGAGCCTGCCGCCAAACAGCCTGACAACCCAAACCCTACGAAGGCGACGGCGGAGAAACCCCTTCCGTCCGAGCCTACCTCAGAGCGCAGCGGGAAAACCGCCGGGGGTACAGTTGAGCCGGAACGGAAATCCGTCCGTCAGGAATTGAAGGAAATCCGGGAGGCTCAAAGGGAGCAGGCGGAAGCCAAGCGCGAGCCTGCTAAAGAAATGCAGAAAACTACAAAACAGACAGCTAAATCAAACAGGCAGAAATCAAAGTCCAAATCCAAAAAACCGAAAGAGAGGTAAGATGCTATGAGCAGTTTCGATGATCTTTTCCGGCAGGAAAAGGAAGCACCTGCCCCCCGGAACGACCAGCCTTTTGACAAAGAGGCATGGAAGCAGCAGAAGCAGGAGCAACGGGAAATGGTGTACTCCCTGATCGACGACACGGCCGAAGCGGTAGCTCAGGGCGGTACTCAATTCCAAAGCTATCTGGATGTACAAAGCCGCTTTGACCGTTACAGTGTTTCCAACGCCCTCTTAATCCTTGCTCAAAAACCGAATGCTACACGCATTGCGGATTTCGATACTTGGAAAGAGCAAGGCATCTATATCCGCAAAAAGGAAAGCGGTTTTTACATCCTGGAACCGGGTGAAGAATACCAGCGTGACGACGGCACCAGTGGCATCAGCTATAACCCCAAAAAGATGTTCGACATTTCCCAGACCGGGAAAGCCCTAAAACACGAGACTTCGGCCTATCCCGACGACCGCACCCGTATCAAGGCGCTGATGGATCACGCCCCTGTTCCTATTCGTATCAGTGATACGCTGCCGGAAGGTACAAACGCGCTGTATCAGCCGGACACGCGGGAAATTCAAATCCGGTGCGGCATGGACACGGAAAATATTTTCCGCGCCCTATCCCAGGAACTGGCCCATGCCGAAATGGACAAAGGCGACAGAGATTATGGCCGTTCCGAACATGGCTTCCACGCCTACTGCACGTCATATATGCTTTGCAAGCAATACGGTGCGGATACAAGCGGCTACCGTTTCGACCACGCTCCGGAAATGCTGGGAAGCATGAATCCACAAGAGATTCGCGCCGAGCTTTCAACCATTAGAGAAACTGCCGGTGAAATTTCCGGCAGGATGAACCGGATGCTTGTACAGCAGCGGCAGGAAAAGAGACTGGAACGGGAACGTTAGGAGGAATTCCTATGAAGGAAGAAGAAAGAGTGCTTACCCTGGACGACTACGAATACGGCGTTATGGTAAACGCCTTGAACGAACTCAGAAACGACCTGATTGAAGAACAACGCCCCACCGATGCCGTAGACGAGCTGCTTCTTAAAACCATTGACGCCCCGACCAAAAAGCAGAAGCGCAGGAGTCACGATGAAGCGCGTTGAAACCGTAAGGAGCAACCTCATACTCTTTGCGGTTTTTTTAATCCCTGTGGTATGGGCGGCCTTGCTGACCGCCCCTTCCCTTTCCGGAGGGCTTCCTGAAATTCTTGCCAATCTCACGGTAGCGATAAACAATCCTTTTGACATTCGGTGGGTAAACGATTCGCTCAAGTGTATCCTGCTCTTTGTTGCCGCCTACGGCATGGGCATAGGGATTTACCTCTCTACCAAGCGCAATTACCGCAGGCGGGAGGAGCACGGCAGCGCGCGCTGGGGAGGCGCGGCGACTGTCTGCAAGAAATACCGGGACAAAGAGCCTCAAAAAAACAAACTCCTGACGCAAAACGTTCGTATAGGCCTGGATGGCCGTAAGCACAAACGGAATTTGAATGTCATGGTGGTGGGCGGCTCCGGCTCCGGTAAGACAAGGTTTTACGCCAAACCCAACGTCATGCAGGCTAACACCTCTTTTATCGTTCTCGATCCCAAGGGGGAAATCCTGCGGGACACAGGAAACCTGCTGAAAGCAAAAGGTTATGAAATCAAGGTTCTGGATTTAATCAACATGCACCTGTCCCATTGCTACAATCCCTTCGCCTACCTCAAGGATGACAAAGACGTGTTAAAGCTCGTCACCAACCTGATCCGCAACACTACGCCCAAAGGTTCCAACACTAACGACCCCTTTTGGGAACGCGCTGAAACCGCTTTACTGGAAGCATTAATCCTCTATCTTCTTTATGAAGCACCGAAGGAAGAGCAGAATTTTCCGATGGTCATGGAGATGATCGCCGCCGCTGAGGTCCATGAGGATGACGAATCCTATCAAAGCCCCCTTGACGAGCTGTTCGAAAGGCTGGAAATGCAGGAATCGGATCACCTAGCAGTCAAGCAATATAACATCTTCAAGCTGGCGGCGGGCAAAACGGCCAAATCTATTCTCATCGGTTTGGGTGTCCGGCTGGAAAAGTTTAACCTGTCCACCCTTGCGGGAATCACTACGGTGGATGAAATGGAACTGTCCTCAGTCGGGGAGAAAAAGACAGCGCTTTTTGCCGTGATACCCGACAACGATTTATCCTTTAATTTTATAGTCGGGATGCTTTACACCCAGCTATTTCAAAACCTCATGTACCTTGCCGACTATAAGTACGGAGGCAGGTTGCCCGTTCATGTCCACTTTGTTATGGATGAATTTGCCAATGTCGCTCTGCCTGATGAGTTTGACAAGCTGCTGTCCACCATACGTTCCAGGGAAATATCCGTGTCCATCATCCTACAAAACCTGGCACAGCTCAAAGCCCTGTTTAAGGATACCTGGGAATCCATTCTAGGTAATTGTGACGAGTTTCTATATTTGGGCGGCAATGAGCAAAGTACCCATAAGTATGTATCCGAGCTTTTAGGCAAGGAAACCATTGACATGAACACCTACGGCCAGAGCAAGGGCCGTAATGGAAGCTACTCCGTCAATTATCAGTTGTCGGGGCGCGAGCTTCTGACCCCCGACGAGGTGCGAATGCTGGACAACCGCTATGCCTTGCTCTTTATCCGCGGTGAACGAGCCATTATGGACGACAAGTATGATATCCTTAAACACTCCAATCTGAAACTGACTGTTGACGGCGGCGGCCAACCTTTCCGGCACGGCGGTACGGAAACCGCCCTGGACTGGAAAGCTGTGGTCCTAAACGAAAACAGCGATTACGAGCTTCTCTCCGAGGAAGAACTCGAAACCCAGATGCAATCCTGAAAAACAATACATTGGAGGCATGATTCTATGAAAATGTCCAGGAAAATCAAAAGGACTATTGCCGTTTACTGCACACTGGTACTAATGCTTTCCTTCTTGACCGCCCCTGCTTACGCGGCAGGCGATCCCCTCCAGGTGGTGAACAATCTGTCCGACTTCATCTTTGGACTGATCCGCGCCATTGGGATGATTCTCTTAGGCTTCGGCATTGTGCAAATCGGCCTTTCCCTTAAATCCCACGACCCTTCCCAGCGGGCCAACGGCTTCCTGACGTTGGCGGGCGGAGTGATTATTACCTTTGCCAAAGAGATCCTTACTCTGATTACAGGAGGTTGATCGTCATGTTTAATACATTTCCGATCAATGAAGAAATGCACATTCATTCACTGAACGGCGAACTGCGGAAAGCTACCATCCTCAAGAGACTGGGTGACAACGATTATCTTGCCGAATATAACGGAGTCAAGTGCCACGCAATCTATAACCCGTTTGTCAATAAATTCTACGTGGATGACAAATATGGCGTCATCAGGGACAAAATGCCCAGCAGGGATGAATCATGCCGGTAATGATTACAAGGATAAGCCCACGTTTCGTACGCGGGCTTTGTCTCGGAAATGAGGTGAGTTTATTTGTCAAACGGCAACTGGGTCATCGACAATCTCAATAATGCCCTGGCAACCTGGAATGCAAAGCTGGCGGAGATTTTGCAAATTATTACGCAATCGCCAACTGAATTTAAAGGCGGCGGTATTTGGAATGTTATCGTTAATATTCACGGCGCATTGCAGGCCGTTGGCATGGCCCTGTTGGTGTTGTTTTTTGTCATTGGCGTAGTCAAAACCTGCGGCAGCTTCGCCGAAGTCAAAAAGCCGGAGCACGCCTTGAAGCTTTTCATCCGGTTTGCCCTGGCCAAAGGCGTCGTGACTTATGGACTGGACTTAATGATGGCGCTGTTCAATATCGTGCAGGGGATTATCTCCAGCATCATGAGCGCTGCAGGCTTTGGGACGACCACCCAGACCGTACTGCCTGACACCATTGTGCAGGCCATTGAGAATTGCGGTTTCTGGGCGAGTATTCCGCTGTGGGCGGTGACGCTCATCGGCGGTTTATTTATTACGGTTCTGTCTTTTATTATGATCCTTACGGTGTACGCCCGCTTTTTTAAAATATTTTTATACACCGCCATTGCCCCTGTGCCTCTGGCCTCCTTCGCCGGAGAGCCGAGCCAAAGCATCGGCAAAGCCTTTTTGAAAGGCTACGCCGCCGTGTGTCTGGAAGGAGCCATTATCGTCCTGGCCTGCGTAATTTTTTCCGTCTTTGCGTCTTCCCCACCGTTGGTGGACACCGGTGCCAGCGCCGTCACAATGGTATGGTCCTATATCGGGGAGTCGATTTTCAATATGCTGGTGCTGGTCGGGGCCGTAAAAATGGCTGACCGGGTGGTGCGGGAAATGATGGGGTTGTAAATTTAATACTCTCAGGTGTTTATGTCCTCATAATATTGGTTTTCCTTCTGCTCCCGCCTGTGCCGGATTTTTCGGCGGATGGCCGCAACCCAACTCAGGGCCACAAGGCCAAGCAGGGCTAAAAAGATTAGGGTTGTCAGCATTTCATGTTCCTGTACAAAGTTTGGGAACAAAGCGCCCACCAAAAGAACATAAAGCAACGGAATGCCCAAGCGAAAAACCGACGCAATCTTAAAGATGAAGTTTAGAGCCAGCATCAGTAAAAATAAGAAAATGGATGTATACAACACAAACAAACCCTCCTTTCCTATCCCCTATTATCACGTATCGAGGAAGGAATTGGAAGGCTGCGCACGGACTATTTTAGCGGTGTACCCGCATTAATCATTCAGCCTTTTCCCCAGCAAATCTTCAATAGAAATATCCAATGCTTTCGCAATCGCAACGATCTCATAATCCTGAACAAGACGGTATTGCCCTTCAAGACGTGAAAGACTTGTCGCACTGATGTCCAAGCCCACGGTTTGCAGTTTCGCTAAAAAATCTTTCTGCTTAATTTTCTTTGCTTTCCGAAGGGCAACAACCTTGGCTCCAATCATGTTTTTATTGCCGGGCGGGTTCTGTCGTGGTTTCATACCCTTGCACCTCACTATTCTTCTCAATTTTATGTGAGGGAACAATGGTTTTAATGCGATAATCGCAGTAAAATATAAAAATAAGTCGATAATCGCAGTAAAAACCGAAAGGAGTCCTTCTAAAAGATGAGACAGAAATCTGCTGTTTCATGGTATGTAAACACATCAAGCTGCATTATGAGGATGATGAAGAACACTCCTTTGTCATCCGGCTTAAAATCAGACAAAGGAGATTAGAGAATGAAAAAGGGGTCTCTCTATGACGAATTTGAAAGAGAGAAGAAAAAACTCAACAGACTTGGTAATAAAGCCTTGAAAAACGGTATTCGCCTTATACAGGATGAGGCATTTATGGAACAGAACCGTAAGGTTGACGAATTGGTGGTCAAGATCCAAATCGAAAAAGAAAAGCATAAAAAAAACCGGCAGGAACGGTAAATAATTCTTGCTAGCGCTTCGTTGAGGGGCGCTGTTTTTTTACGGAGGTGGATACACTTTGGAAGTTAAAATCAACCGGGAAATCCGGGATTACACAGAAAGCTTGTTCTTTGGACTGTCCATGCGGCAGTTTGTTTTTTCTCTCCTGGCTGTTGGCGTTGCCATCGGCATCTACTTCGGCCTGCGGAATGTCTTAGGCACGGAAACAGTGAGCTGGGTGTGCATTTTAGGCGCGTTTCCTTTTGCCGCCATGGGGTTTATCCGCTATCACGGCATGACAGCGGAACAGTTTTTCTGGGCGTATCTCAAATCGGAGTTTATCCTGCCCAAAAAACTGATGTTTTATCCGACAAACGTGTATTTCGAAGCGTTGAAGCAGACCGTTCAAAACAAGGAAAGGGAGGAATCAAAACGCCATGATTAAGACCCTGCAAAAAATTATGAAGCAGGATAAGGAGCAGTTTGTTATCCCCAAAGGCGTTCAGCAGGTCATTCCCATCAAGGCTATCTGGCCGGACGGAATTTTTAAGGTAGGCAACAAGTTTTCCAAATCCTTTCGTTTTACGGACATCAATTACGCAGTAGCTTCAAAAGAAGATAAAGAAGCGATGTTCCTGTCCTATTCCGAACTGCTCAATGCCCTGGACAGTGGGGCGACTACTAAAATCACCATCAATAATCGGCGCTTGAACAAAACGGACTTTGAAAGCTCCATCCTCATCCCGCTCAAGGAGGACGGGCTGGACGAATATCGCGGCGAATACAACCGGATGCTTTTGGACAAGGCCACCGGCGCTAACGGGATTGTCCAAGACAAATACGTGACCTTATCGGTACTGAAAAAAAATATCGAGGAAGCGCGGAACTACTTTTCCCGCGTTGGTGCGGACCTGATCACCCACTTTTCCCACCTGGGCTCAAAGTGCGTGGAGCTGGACGCTGTTGATCGCCTACGCATCCTGTACGACTTTTTCCGTCCAGGCGAGGAAACTGATTTTCGTTTTGATCTGTCCGAAACGATGCGAAAAGGTCACGATTTCAAGGACTATATTTGTCCCAGTACTTTTGAATTTGAAAAAGACCACTTCCGTATGGGGAACAAGTTTGGGCGCGTGATTTTCCTGCGGGAATATGCCAGCTACATCAAGGACAGCATGATATCCGAACTCTGCGATTTGAACCGCAGCATGATGTTGTCGTTGGATATTATCCCCATCCCCACGGATGAAGCGGTACGGGAGGTGGAAAACAGACTGCTTGGGGTGGAAACCAACATCACAAACTGGCAGAGACGGCAAAACCAGAACAATAACTTTTCCGCCGTTGTACCCTACGACATGGAACAGCAACGCAAAGAAAGCAAGGAATTCCTCGACGACCTGACAACCCGCGACCAGCGGATGATGTTTGCGGTACTTACCATGGTGCATGTTGCGGACAGCAAGGAGCAGCTGGACAGCGATACCGAAACCTTGCTGACCACTGCGCGGAAGCATCTCTGCCAGTTTTCCACCCTGACATTCCAACAGATGGACGGATTAAATACGGCACTGCCCTATGGACTAAGGAAAATTGAAGCTATCCGGACGCTAACCACCGAGAGTACGGCGGTGTTTATTCCTTTCCGGGCGCAGGAAATTTCCCACAGCGGCGGCATCTATTATGGCCAAAATGTCATATCCAAGAACATGATAATCGCCAACCGCAAGCAGCTCTTAAACGGCAACAGCTTCATCCTGGGCGTATCCGGTTCCGGCAAGAGCTTTACAGCCAAGCGGGAGATTGTCAACCAGATCCTGTCCAGCGATGACGACATAATACTGATCGACCCGGAGCGAGAATATTCTTCCCTTGTCAAAGCCATGGGCGGTGAGATCATTCATATTTCCGCAACCTCCCCCAACCATATCAATGCTATGGATATGAACCGGGATTACGGGGACGGGGCCAACCCGGTCATCCTGAAGTCCGAATTTGTCCTTTCCTTATGCGAGCAGCTGATCGGCGGTCAAAACCTGGGGGCCAAGCAGAAGTCCCTGATCGACCGCTGCACCGCGAATGTCTACCGAAAGTATCTGCAAAGCAATTTCCAGGCAATTACACCCACCTTGCAGGATTTTCACGCAGAGCTCCTAAAGCAGGACGAACCGGAAGCGCAGGAAATTGCCCTGGCTATTGAGCTGTTCACCAGCGGCAGCCTGAACACTTTCGCCAAACCGACCAATGTGGACGTCAACAACCGCCTGATTTGCTACGACATTCTGGACTTGGGCAAGCAGCTTTTGCCCATCGGTATGCTGGTGGTGCTGGACAGCATCCTGAACCGGATTACCCGGAACCGGGCCAAGGGTAAAAATACTTTCATAATTATTGATGAGATTTACCTGATGTTTCAGCATGAGTATTCGGCCAATTTCCTTTTTACCCTGTGGAAGCGCGTCCGGAAGTACGGGGCGTTCTGCACAGGCATTACCCAAAATGTTGATGATTTGCTGCAGAGCCACACGGCTAGGACCATGCTGGCCAACAGTGAATTCATCGTCATGCTCAATCAGGCCAGCACCGACAGAATGGAGCTGGCTAGGCTTTTGAACATTTCCGACCTTCAGCTCAGCTACATCACCAACGTGGATGCGGGGAATGGGTTGATTAAGGTGGGAAGTTCCCTTGTCCCCTTTGCCGATCAATTTCCGCGCAATACCAGGCTCTACCGCCTGATGACCACAAAACCTGGCGAACAGGCTGAAATCTAATCCTATATGTTTATTGGGGAAAGCCTGTACGTAATGACGGCTTTTTCATCATACTGAAGGAGAAAATCTAATGGAAAATATCTGGTTTGCAGACAAAGAGCATGAGGCCTTTTATTACAATATGCTTAAAGCGGCATGTAATACTGATGTATATCACAGGGCGTTTTTCTACACGATGGGGATTAGTAAGGAGACAAGGGAGCATATTCATTCCCTGTTCAACTTTGAAGAAAATTGTATCGAGCCGCAAAATCTTGCGGCAGCCTGGCAGACGGGAGGAACTATTCGTCTGTGCCGTTTGGCTTTTAACCTTTGGAACGGGTGGACTGAGGAGGGAAAAGAGAGGTACTCTGCCCCGTATGAACTGTTTGACTGCCGTTTTGCTCCTTACTTTTTTGAAGCTATCCGGCTGCGCTATCCCGAGTATTGCCGGGGTACGGAGCATCCTGATCGGCAGCTCTCTGCAAAGGAACTGTAAACCTTTCAGATAGATTATGTCCAGTCGGGGAGGAGGTGTGGGTTAATGAAAGAAATAAGGACGAAATCTGTTATCAGAGACATTAAGGTACTGGATAAAGCTTCGGATGTATCGCACAGGATGAAAGACGCCTATATCCGTACAAAGGAGCAGACGGAGCAAAACGGGCATAACGAAGACAGTAACTATGTGGATAAGGCAGTGAGTGGAGTAAAAGACGGTACGGAAACAGTTGCTCAAAAAGCGCTAACTGTGGGAGAACACGGTAAAAACGCGGTGTGGAAAATCAAGGAAAGGCGGGCAGGCGGGACGGGTACTTCTAATACTATTACTCGCAGGGATCAGTCGGGGCATACCTCCTATCCCGGCGCTAACGTTCCAAAATCAAAACAGAGATATGTTCAGGGCAAAGCAACTTTAACGGCAAAGCAAACGGCTGAAAGAAAAGCTGCTCAAACCTTCCAAAATTCAGTTTTTCAACCCGCAGAAAAAGCAGCATTGCAGGTCGGCAAAATTCACGGCCAAACGGGACGCAGGATCAAACAATTTGCCAGAGAGCGTAGTATAACCGTAAAGCAAGCGACTAAAGGCACGGTAAAAACGGCGCAGAGAAGAGTTAAGACCATCGAACGTAGTGCTGCCACAGCCATTAAGACCTCACGGTCAGCAGCCAAAAACACCGTTAAGACCGCCCAAACCGCTAAAAGGGCTACGCAGGCAACGCATGCGGCAACAAGAGTGGCGGCTGTCTCAGCAAAAGCGGCGGTAAAAGCAATGCAGACCACAATTAAAGCAATCATTGCGGCGTTGAAGAGCCTGCTTGCAATGATTGCCGCAGGCGGCTGGGCAACGATTGTTATCATCCTGCTGATATGCCTGGTAGGGCTCATGTCAGAGTCAGTTTTCGGGGTTTTCTTTTCCAATGAAGACACCGGTAAGAATACGCCGGTTATGACAGAGGCCGTCAGCCAACTGAACGGAGAATTTGCGACAAAACTTAATCAGATAGAGAAGAAAAACCCGCATGACACGCTGGATTTATCCAACAACGATAATAGCAATATGGTCAGTAACTGGCGGGACATCCTTGCGGTTTACGCGGTAAAAGTGGCCTCTGATCCGGAAAACGGCATTGAAGTTGCCACCCTTGACGACACAAAAGTTGGGATCTTGTGGAATATTTTTTGGGATATGAACAAAATCGACTACTGGCTAGAAACGATTGAGCATGAGGGAACGGCAACCACCATAGACAAGGACGGTAACACAAGCGAAGAAACGGTTACCAGCACCGAGACAGTCTTGCATATTCATGTCACCTCTAAATTTTATTCGAACATGATCGTCGAATACAATTTCAATCCGCAGCAAGTGGGAATGTTGAACGAGCTTATGCAGGATAAATACCAGCAGCTATTTATGAGGCTTATCGGCAGCTATACGGATATTACCCTTTCCCCGCAGGAAATTGCGGCTATTACGCAAAACCTGCCGGAAGATTTGGATGAACAACGGAAAAATACTGTGCTGGCTGCTTATTCCCTTCTCGGCAAAGTAAACTATTTTTGGGGCGGCAAATCCACAGTTATCGGCTGGGACAGCCGGTGGGGAACACTTACCAAGGTAACAGCCGAGGGAAGTCCTACCACCGGAACAGTACGGCCTTTCGGATTGGACTGCTCGGGCTATGTGGCATGGGTGTTTGCCAATGCTACGGAAAATTCAGATATCGCGGATAGAATCGGATTCGGTACCTCCAGTCAGTATACTGCATGTACTGCGGTAAGTTGGAATCAGGCACAGCCGGGAGATCTGGCGTTTTATTCCGATTTAAGCCATGTGGGCATTGTTGTAGGCAAGGAAAATGGAAATCTGTTGATTGCCAATTGCAATGCCGGAGAGAACAATGTAGTGGTAACCAGTGTTTCGGGCTCAAGTTCATCAGGCTTCTATATGATTGTCAGACCTAAGTTTTTTGAATAGTTTTACCCGAAAATAAGGGTATTTTTGCTTTGATGGATTTGACGAATAATCAGCGGATGAACAAAGCTATCTCCTTGTCTTGATAGTAAAGGCGGTGATTATCACGAATTGCCAATCAAAAAGTTCAGCCTGTTTTCTGGACAATATTTTGTCCGGTAGGATAAAAACAGAAATAGCTTTTCAGCCAATTTGGGATTTGCAGAAAATGAAGGTATTCGGTTTTGAAGCATTAGCTCGATGGGAAAATCTTAGGCCGGATAAAGTTTTTTTTGAGGCTGCCCAAAATAATTTAGTGCTGGAATTGGAAACTTTGATTTTGGCGGAAATATGCCGGATCGGAAAAAGTACAAAAGGAAAGACGTTTATTAACGTTCATCCAAGCTTGCCCGATCCTTATTTTTGGGAGTGTTTAAAAGGTCAAAATGTAATTTTAGAAATAACGGAATCGGAAACAATTTGCTTTCCAGCTTTAAATGTCCTTAGAGACTTAGGTTTTATTTTGGCTTTAGATGATTTTGGTACCGGTTCGGCAACATTAGAATCTTTGTGCCTTGTCGAGCCTGAGTATATAAAGCTTGATAAAAGTCTCATCCAATCAAAGAATGTGGTAAGCCGGGATAGCCTGATAACGGCTTTTGTTGGACATGCCACAAGACTGAATACCAAGGTGATAGTTGAAGGCATAGAAAACCGTGAACAATTGCAGGCTGCAAGGATAAACGGTTCTCACTACGGACAAGGTTATTTCCTCGGAAAACCTGAAATTATTTGTTGAAGGTGATAATAAATTAAGGAGTGGTTTTTTTGAGAAGAATATTATTTATTTTAGGTTTGGTTATCGCTTTAGGGAGCGGCATAGGCCTTTATTTTTATATGGATTATGCAAAAGGTTTGATTCCTGTGGTTTATGCCGCCACAAATATTACTGAAGATACCGTTATAAGCGCACAACAATTGAAAGTTAAAAGTGTTCCAAGGGAAAGTGTGCCTTCAGGAGTTGCAGCAAGTATCAACCAGGTAGTAAATAAGTCTCTTAATTGGCCTTTAAAAGAAGGCGATCCGGTGCGGTTGGATAAAATAGAACAAAACACAAAGGCGGAGATTGAAAATTCGAGATTAATCGCCTTCAAAACAGATTACAACGGATCCATTGCCGGCCTTGCTAAATACGGACAAACCGTTGACCTTGTTTTAACTCTTGACCCAAAACAAACGGGTAATTTATCGCTTGCCGGATATATTGTCACTGATTTATTTATTGAAGCGACTGCTGATTCATCGGGGAAGATATTATCTTCTGCAGATATCCCGAATTTAAATAAATCAGCATCTGTTGTGAGTTTATCAGGCAGTGAGCAAACAACCGGTATCCCGACAGAAATAATAGCAAAGGTTACGCCTAAACAGTTTTTAGTAATAAAACAAGCCGAAACAATGGGAACTATTTCGTTGGGGCAGCGCGATAAGAATGCCAAGAATCTATACAATATAAACGATGTTATCGAAAATTCACAGATGAATATTGGCAAAGATTTTATTGTTTCATTGCTTCAGCTTCAAAAGTAAGAGTTATTGGAGGAAATCTTATGGTTGATGAAAATAAAGCGGTTAATGAGCAGGCGAAGAAAATAATCGCCTTATGGAGTGTCTGCAGTGTTGGAAAGTCGACGCTTGCATGCAATTTGGCCCGGAAACTGGCAAAGGAAACAAACTTAAAAATAGGGTTGTTGGATTTTTCGCTAATAACGCCCTGCCTCCACTTATTTTTAGATCTGGAAGATAAAGAAAGCTCAATTGAATATATCCTTAAGTCCTGGCAGGATAATTATTCTTATCACGATTTGCTTAAGGAAAACGCCCACATAACGAAGAACCTTCCAAATTTATTATGTTGGACGGGATTAATTAAAAACCCCCAATTAATTGATAAGCTGGGAGATATTCAAGCCCGTACAATAATATACGAGTTATTCGATCTCGTAGATATTCTTTTTATTGACGTCCAAAGCGATACGCTGCTTATTTCCACCGACGCAGCGCTGAAAACAGCAACAGATGTGTTGGTCGTTGTAGACCAGAACAGAAACACGATTGAGAACACTGCTAAATGGCTTAATAATTTACATGCCCGAAATATGGATATGAATAAATTCCAATTAATCATCAACCAATATTCCAATAAAGCAGTGTACACGAAAAATAAAATTGAGGGCAATCTTTCGCTGCCCCTGCTTGGAACAGTACCGGGCGTTTCCAAGGTGAATTATGATAACTCCACTGTCTCGCTGGTTCCCTTATTAAAATACGGTAAATTTGATAAAGCAATTGAAAATATTCTGCTGCGGCTTCATTTAACTAAAGCCGTAAAAAAACGACGTATATTGCGGGATTCGAATTGGAGGATATTTAAATGAGAATCAGTTCAGTTAAAGCTGTTGAACAAAAAGCGTATGACACAGAAAGCAAAAATCATCTATATCAAACAACAAGTATTATTCAGACAATATTAACTGAAAACCACCCTAAATTGCTTAACGATGCTATTTATGGGGTAGGTGAATGTCAAAAACAAATCCGCAATGTTATAAAAGATATTATTCGTCATGAGAAACTCGATGTACCCGATATGAGTATCGATGAAATTGCTTGGGAGGTATATAAATACATCATTGGGTATGATGTTATCCATGACCTTCTTCTTGATGCTGAGATAACAGAAATATGCGTAAATGGTCCGTATCAAATCACGTATAAAAAGAATGGAATCAGGTATTTAGCAAAGGATATTAAGTTTACAGATCTGGCTCATCTTGAAAAAATAACAGAACGCATCTTGCTCACCTGCCACTCAGAAGCTAATGAGGGCAGCCCTATGGTGGATAATGCTTGGCTTCCGGATCGAAGCAGGGTTGTAATTAATAAAAGCTCGATCGTCCCTAGCCACGGAATTACATTAAATATCCGGAGATTTAGGGATAAAAACTTTTCCTTGGAAGAACTTGAAAAGATCGGGACGTTAAAAATAGCTGAAAAAAGCAGATCTCTAAATTCTCTAAATAAAGAGCGTGAAGTGATCAAAAGTATTCCAAGCAAAGAACATTCTTATCGACAGCTTGATTTTATTCGGGATGTTGTAAGAGCGGGCGCTACTATCATAGTCAGCGGCGGGACTCACACCGGAAAAACAACTTTGATTCGTACCTTGGCCTCAATTTTTCAAGATCTTATTCCGGATGAAAATGTTCCTGGCGATCCCGAAAGCGGTTTGCGAATAATAACTATCGAAAATGGCCCGGAGCTGCAGCTGGTAAAATACTACCCTGGTCTTGAGGTAGTTGAAATGCTTGAACGCGACACAAAATACAATCCTTTAGGGGTAGAGGAAATCTACCCGCAGGTTATGAGAATGGACCCGGATGTAATTTTGGTTGGTGAAATCCGTTTTCCGATTGAGGCAATGTATACTTTGCGGGCCATGCGATCCGGTCACGCCAATACAATGGCCTCAATTCATACCTATGACGCTGAATCATGCTGTCAGGAATTAAGAACCAAGGTTCAAGCTATCTCCAATGTCAGTGACAAGGTAATTAACACAGAAATCGTCACGGCAGTGGATATTATTATCCAGTTAGGGATAGTGGATAGAAAAATTGAAATTACCCAAGTCGCTGAATTAGATCTGGATTCGGAGTGTAATATTGTTATTAAAGATATTTTTAAAAGAGATAGCGACGGGAAAATGATCTTTAACCTCATAAGCAAAAAACTTGCAACTCGTCTTATGGCCAAGGGCAGAAAAAATGCAAGTGATGTTAAGAGGTGGTTGGTATGACGCTTGTTCTTTGTTATGGAATAAGCATCGGGCTTTTATTGTCTGTCATTGTATGGTTTCTCGGGAAAAAAGAAAAGAAGCAAATATCAGGTTTCATAAATGAAAGGATATACTATTTGCAAGACAAAGTTAAAAATAACAACAGGATAAGTAATTTTGTGAGATATTACAATAAAAAAATCTACATTACAAATTTGAAGTTGAGCTTAAAAGCTCTTTTTTTTATTAGTATAGGGTTTTGTTTCATTTCTTTTTTCCTCTCAATAGTGATTCTTTCGGAAAAAATTCCGAATCCCACCTACCAGAATCCGGGAGCTGTAATCGTAAGCCATAATATTTTTGGGATTGTTATTTTTATGATTGTTGGCTTCATGATCCCCTGGGTATTGTTAAATTTAATCTATCACAGTACGCGAAGAATGTTAAATAAACAGGCCTTGAACACTTTCAATCTTATATTAAACAATTATATCGTGCGCAATAATCTTGAAGCTGCAACCTGGGATTCAATTGCTGCCATGCCTTCTCAAATGCGGTCTTTGTTTAGCCGAATCCAGTCCCGGGTCAATAATGGAGAAGAATTCGATACGGTTGTCTATAAAATATCGATACTTCTAAAACTGCAGTCTTTCAGGGACTTTTACAACGTCATCGTTTCTTCTAGGCTGGCCGGGGGTAACACAGAAGACCTTTTATACAGGCTTACAGATAAAATCAGATCAAGAAAAAACAGGGCACAATCAATTAAAGAGGATCTTAATCCGCTAATCTCGAAAGCTGTGGCTTTTACGCTGGTAATGATTCTTACGTATTTAGGCGTAAGTCTTGTTTGGCCAGATTCAATAGCCCTGGTAAAACAATCCTCAATAGGACACCTTTATATCAACTCCATAATAATCTCCATTTTAATTGAGACTGCTCTATTGCTGAAATTTTTATCAATGGAGGATTAAGTGAGTATGAATACATTATTGATTTGTTCTATAGGAATTTCACTGGGTTTGTTACTGCTTTTTGCGGCGTTTTTTATTAAGACCAACCGCAAGGAGTCTAAGAGAATAAATTCTCTTCGCACTGCTGTGCTTTCATATAGGCAAGCCCAGGATACTTCTTTAGAAAAACTTCGCAAAAAGATGTCAAATTATATCTCTAAATTATTAAGCAAAAAGCCGGGGCATAATCGTTCGGCGAACATGCTGGAAATACTCAAACAGCCTGGAAAACCAATGCCGATAGGTTATGCGGAATATAAGACTTTTAAAAATTTATCCCCTTTCATATTTGCAGTCTTATTTGGCTTTGCAGGCTTTTCCACGAAAGACTTGATGATGGCAATAGGGTTGATCTGTGTAGGCTTTTTTGTGGGGAACATAGCGCCCACAGCCATACTTGCGTATTTTTACAACCAGTACAAAAATGCCCTCATCAATGAGTTGTCGGAAATCATGGCCTATATTGTTGATTTGAGAAAAGCGGGACAAACCATAGCCGATTCTATTCGCGGGGCCTTATTCGCGACCAATAAATTGCGGCCTCACTTGGAGAAACTTTTGCAGGATATGTCTATAACAGGGCCAAAACCGGCGCTTGCCAAATTGAGTAAAGAAACTGATATCGATGAATTGAAAAATCTCGCGGATATTTTAATGCAATCTATCACCATTGATAGTTCTAATATGGTTGCATATATGGCAAGCCGGTCACGGGACATTGAATATATTGAGGGGTTAAAAGAAATAAGGCGGTATAAAAACAAAAAAATGCTTGTCGAAGCCTTGACTGCAATCCCATTTGTTATGATCCCTCTCATAATTCTTGTCCCGCTGCTATACCAGGCCAATCAAAGCCTTGGCCAAATAATGTAGGAGGTGGCAATATGTGAAAAAAATTGTCTGCGGTCTGGCAACAGTGCTGCGTGATGAAAGGGGGGATCTTGTTCAAAATATCGTATTGCTGTTAGGGGGCATTCTGGCAACGATAGGCATTGCAGTAATTCTTTACAATACAATAACAGCCAAAATAGCAAATGACTCAGCCGGAATGAGCAAACTTAATTAAGAAGGGGGGGTTATTTTTTTATGGGAAATTTTCTAAAAAACCTTTACAAAGATGAAGGCGGAGATCTTGTTCAAAATATTATTTGGATATTCGGCGGTGTTCTGGCTACGGTGGGAGCTGTATCGGTGCTGTTTGTCACGATCCGGGGCAAACTCACAAGTATGAATACCAGTATAACGAATATCACTACTCCTTAATTAAAATATTCCTCACTGTGAGGAGGAAAGGAGACGGCGGATAGTATATGTTCAGACGTATGCTATCCGCTTAAAATAATGCTTAAATTACTAAAAAAAACAATAGAAAACCCTGATAATGAACGGGGATCTACCTTGATTGAGTTCTTAATTGTTTTTGCATTATGGATGGCGATATTCTTCACATTCATATCGATGTTTTTCCTTAACAATCTGCAGGGCTCAATGGTTAATGCCGTGAATCTCGGGTTGGAAAGGGCTGCTATTGTTGGAGGAACTACGACAGAGGTCCGAAATCTAATTAAAGATCAACTGAAACACACCGGCGTCGATACTAGTTTATTTACGATTACAGGGTCGGGCAGTGATGTAAGCCGCACTGCTTATGGACAATATATAACAATTTCGATAACCGGACCCCGAAAGTTTACTGATTGGTCAAGTGGGCATCCGGTTTCCAAATCGGAGACGGTTACAGTAACCAAAACGATCATGAGTCAATATTTGCCTTAAATGAGGGTGTTTATGAAGAAGATATATAAAATAATAAAAGACGACCGGGGTTCAACTTTAATTGAACTGCTGATTTTTTTGGGCATTTCTCTTGTCCTTATTGGCTGGGCGACGGATTACTACCATGCCATAAACATAAAACGGGGAATAACAGACAGTATAAAATTTGCCGCTTTAGCGGCCAGCCAGCAAACCGATCAGGCAAAATTAAACCAAGGTATTTTGGCTATAGACTCAACGCAAGCGGATGTTGTTTTTTTAGATATGTTAAAGAAAAATTTATCTTTAGACAATGACCTGAATCCACTTCCTGGATCACCGGTTATTTATGTAAATAAAGCAACGCTTTATTATCAAACCTATAATTCTGATGTTTTGCCGGCAGTAAGCCCGATAGACAGCCACGCTATCACTGAGCCGTCTTATGTTGTTTATATTGAAGTCAGAGTAAGTCGCGGCTTAACACAAATCGTCAATTCAACCCCTTATTGGACGATTAAAGTAGCGAAAGACGCTGCATTAAAAATCTCACCATAATTTGAAATGTAAGGAATGATTAAATATATGGTTAATTATTTAGCATTACTGGCACCTTTAACTATGTTGTTAATTTGTGTTGTGACGGATTGGCGGAAGCGGAAAATATATAATTGGGTGACAACACCCGGGTTTTTTCTCGGGATAATCCATGTAATATGCGCCAAAACATATTCCGTAAATTATTGCGTTTCTTTCTTTTTCCTTTTCTTAATTCTCTTGTTAGTCTATTCCCACGGGGCAATGAGGGGAGGAGATGTTAAATTGCTGTCGGCTCTGAGCCTGTTTTTAACACCCGGAGCCTTCTTCTTTAATTTAGCGCTCTTTATGTTTTCAGCCTTCTTTTATTTCTTTTTTCAAACTGTACGGGTTAAAGGTTTATCCCGAACTATTAATGATGTGAAAACAGATTCCCTTGTTTTGATCGCTATCGGAGAAAACAACAATTCTTTTGCAAATGGCGTAAAAAGCAGATTTTTTCCCGGTGGCGGTGCCGCTTTGATCTCATTATGCTATATAGTTACTTCATTCTTGTTTTGGTATTAAAGTTATTTTTACGAGTATTCCTAAATGAAAGAAATAGAGGTTTTGTTATCATAAGTGCCCACCTTGAAAAAAAGTCCTATTTTTGGGGCCACCATAGCTATTATCCTTATTATCTAAATCTGAAACAATAACTGTTACCCATGTTCTTTTACCAATGCTTTGACCAAATAAAGAACACCATGAAGCATAAAGCATATTTCCAGAAGCGCGTTTAACAGCCTTAGTTATTACCTCCTTAGGCCATACACGCACATCATCACCTGACTTTATATTTAATAAGGCTAAACGCTTTCCAGATAGTTTTTCTTTTATTTCGTCAGCAATCTCATAATTTTCTTTTTCATATTCACTTTTTAGAACTTTAAATGTTATTATTTCCGCTGTTCCAGATTTAGAAAATGCATAAAGTGGGCCATCATACCACGGCACGTGATCTTTGCTTATTATTACTTCATCAAATGCTTCAACCAAAAACGAAATTGCATACGATACTGGGTCAACTATTTTCTCATCTTCCCAATATTCATTTTCAAGAATCAAAAAAATGTCCGCTTCATTTTTAATTTGATTAACTGCCAATTGATCTCGTAATGAGGCTTTTGGGGTAATAACCGTAATAAAGGTATGGCTATTACGGCATAGGCGGATTAATTCAATTGCATTGGTTATCTCATCACTCTTTTGAAAACAAGAGACAATATACATGTTTTTTATTTCCTTCAAAAGAGGGAGCAATTTTGTAAATGGTTTAGATATATCAATAATTTTCTTTGAGGGGCTGCTAATATTTTCAGGGTTAAACAAAGCATAGTTACCAAACTGGCATATACCAAAATCATCACTAACATTAACTTCGTACATTAATTTACCCCCCGCTCGCTTGGTGAAATATTTTTATATTTTCCATATAATCTCATCAAATAGCTTGAATATAATCCGTCAATTCATCGTAATCCTTTAAGGCAAATACTTTTACTTCATAATCGTTGTGAACTGATAAATCATATATTCTATTTTTCATTTTCTTGTTGGTTAACAGTAGAAAGTCACCTTCATGAATAAGTATTCTCCTTATATCCTTGTAAAGTCCTTGATTATCGCTTGCCCTAATTCTTATAATTAATTATATACAGCATTAACAGGGCGGCTGGCAAAACACCTTCACGCAACCCTATATTGCCGATCTCTATAATGTCCCGTTCCAGCTCTTTTTCGTTTTTAGGATTTTTACGGCTTTTTTGCTCTTCCAGTTTTTTTCTTACGATTGCACATAGCCGGGTCGCTTCAAACTGTGGAATGGAGTTTACTTCGTCAATAATTTTCTTCTTAGGAACTGGGTCAAATGACAATGCATTGAACACCTCGATGAACTTATCCACTTCGGAGTTATCCGGTATGGGATAGGAGTAATTGTATATTTTCCTTTCAGCGTCTAACGATTTCCATAAATCCCTGACGGGCAATGGTTCATAGGGTTTGGTGACGGGGATGACTTTATTTGTTTCGGAAAAATAGTAAAACCAGATCTTCTCCAATTTGCTTTCGTTTATGCACCTAAATATATGGCTATCATTATTCGGGGATAGGCCGATAATATGTAGCTCTCCGTCTAGGTTTGAGAGCGTTTCAAAATGATAATCCGTGCCTACCTTCAGATTAGGGTTCTGAACGTACGTGTTAACGAACTGGAAAGCATATTCGTCCTTTGCCCTCAGAAGTGCAGTTTGCTTTTTAAATTCCGCTTCGTCGCGTCTTGATAGCTCAAGCCAGCGATTCATTTCGGTGGTGCCTTTCTTGACATTTAAAGCTCGTTTAATTTTGAGTTCGCCGCTATAATCCAGCAGCGCATTGCAAAAGCAATGCCGGAACTCGTCAATGACAACCAACTGCCCTGCCTGCTGGCGCATATACCCTTCAACAGTGTCGGGGTTTTCACTGTCAGCGGGGACAGAATAGTTGCCGTGTAGATGAAGCACATTCCTACCTGTTAACGCTTCGAGGTTGCAATCATAATTAAGAGAAAAAATATTATCGAATCCAGCAAAAAAACGCTTCACCTTTTTGTTCATATTTTGATGGACGTCAGTAAGCATCCCATCATTATAGATTCCATCAAGGATCATACGCTCAAATCCTTGCTTTGCTGACTGCCACTGATCTTTTATGTCGGCATTCGCAATAAAGAACAACCGGATCAGCAGAAACCAGTCCTCAAGCATAATCTCATAATATTTGGTGACAGGAACGGTATATCTGTCCTTAAAATCCGCAATGGCTTTGCGGTCATCAGAATTGCCGATTCTATCATAATCACCGTTTCGAGCTTTGTTTGCAATATCTACGAAAGCTCTGAAGATGCTCTCAATGCCTTCACCTGAAAGTAGGCCGTCAAACAATGGATTATATTTATTCGCTTTGGCGTTGAACATGATCCTCATTAAGATGAAGTCATTGCAATAGGCCTTACCGCCAAATTGAATATTGATTCCATTGCCGATTAAAACTGATTTCATATAAAAATGACCTTTCTTTCTAATGCAAGTAGCTTTACAAATAATGGTACAACATGAGTCAATCAACATCAACTATTTTCGTCAATTCCGATACTTGCCTAATATCCAGAACGTTCATTAATCTGAGTAAGTAGTAACAGTCTGGATTCGTGTCTCCGCTTTCCCACTTTTGATATGTTCTTAGTGATGCACCAATCCAATCAGCGATCTGTTGCTGTGTTAAGCCCTCTCTCTTTCTTATGTCTTTCAGTGCCTCAAAGTCAAACTCCATCAGTTGAGGACCGACATATAGCTCGTACCAAGCGTCGGAACCATCATCATTTGGTCCCCAACAATTCCGACCTCGGATTAATGTTTTAGGATTTGCTTCAACAAACAGATATCCCTTATGCTTTTCATTGACCTCTGCCCATATGCGAGTGGCGTTTCTAACATCAACACCTATCCATCGCATAATCGGTCTTCCCTTTTCATCGCAAGGGAATGTACCTTCCATCCGGAAAATATTTTTCGTTCTGCCCACGTATTCCCCGATGAACATTTCCTTTAAATCAAAAATGACTGGGGGCAGTTTTTCCTTTTCGAGCAGACTATTATAGGAAATAAAAAAGTGTTGCGGCATTAGGTCCTCTATATCGTATTTTTGTGCTAACTCAAGATAATGCACCCATTGTAAAAGCAGGTCTGCTTGTTCGATGCGCCCACTTTGAATAATGGGGTATTCAAAGATCTCACTCACAGAAATTTTATAATCGTATAATAACTTTTCAAGCGTTTTATAAAAAACTTCAATTTTGTCGCGATAGGATTCTTCATTCCTATTGTTAATATAAAAACTGTTAATATATTGGGACAAGCAACCTACCCTATCTGCGCTTATGTCTGGTTTATAGAAGTAGAATGGAATTCTACGAAGGAATACTTTTTTGGGAATAGGTGGGAATAAGAGACTGTCTCCAATATTTGAGTAATCCTTGCCAAGATATGAAAATATCTCCCGACCAACAACATCATGCCGATTCAGATAATCCAGAAATCTTTCTTGAACACCCTTATTTTGAAAATACTGTAATACAACTTGATTAATTAATTGCTCCATTTCCATTTCCGATTCCTACCTCCCTAAATTCTTATATATATATTGTAATATGAAGAAAATGGGTAGTAAATACGTCAAATGTTTCGTTATACTTTGCTTCTACCTTCTTAAATACCAGTACAACCCTACTCAGTTTTTATTATCTCCCTGCTTGATGGCGTAAACTATGACATATCAAGTGATACTATTTTTATTCAAATGCATCTATAGAAAACGGGCTAGAAAAGATCAAGGGGTGATGTAGTCATTCTGATATAAGTAAGATAGATCTACCAGCCAAAGATTACAGTTGCCGATTCTTAGGCAAATAAGAACGATTTCTAACATTGAAAGTGGACCAGTTTTTTTGGGGGACCCTCAATCATCTGGACCACTATTTTTTTGGTTCAACTTGTGGGGAGGCGATCAAGTTGTAACAACTAATGAAAATCTATGAAATAATGAATATCTAAGAGCAAATTCTATAATTGAAGAGGAGATATGGATATGTTTAAATGGGAACTAGAGGTTTCAGATAACTTAAATCAAAGAACGGAAGGATTCAGCGCGTCGATTGGGATGAGCAAGGAAAGATTTATCAAGCTTGCCATATTGTCTCAACTGGAGGAAATGGAGATGAATATGGACGAACGTCGCAGAACTGCTGACTCGTCGGAGAAAAAAACACTTTCCCAAACCTATATCGAAATAGGCGATGAGGATGTTCCGGTAGGCCCGAAAGGAGGATACGACCATGTTAAAGTTAAGAGTTAAAACATTTTCTATTCTGCTTCTTGTTTTGTCCTTGATTCTTTTTGGATGCAGTTCCAAAAAGACTGAGCCGGTACAAAATGTTCCGGTCCAGCAGGATACCCAGACTCAAAAAGACAATCAAAGCCCGGAAAAAGAGCTTGAGCCGATTAAAGAGGCTGAGCCTGAGCAAGCTCCGCAGCCGGAAGTCAAAACCGAAACAAAAGCTGAACCTAGTGTTCAACCCAAAGCTCAGCCAAAGACTGAGCCGGTTGCGCCAAGTAAGCCGGAGCCGGAGCAGAAACCTCCCGCCAATTCCGGGTTATCTTTGTCTAGCTTGGGGCACCAGGTCGATGTCCAAAATAACGCTGCCAAAACAGACAAAGAAAAAGCCGCTTATGAAGCGGCCGCCCGGTGGCTGGTAGAGTTCAAATCTACCGATTATAAGAAGCTTGAGGCAATGTCGCAAATGCCGGGAAGCAGTTACACAACGGCGAATTTCCAAAATTCGTTGGACAACTTTTTTCCGAATTTCAAATCGGAAAGCATCAAAAACAAGGATACCAGACAAGTGAAGTCTTTATGCCTTGACGATATAAGTTTTAATCAAATCCCCCAATTAAATAATCAGGAAGGGGCTTTTCTGAAGTTAACTATCGTCATCAATGCAGCGCAGAATGGCGGCAACTTTTGGGTAAGCAAATATGAGGAAAGAATTATTTTGCTGCAGGTAAACGGGGTTTGGAAGGTCGATTCTGAAGAAAACACCCAGCTGAAGATGTAGGGAGTATGCTTATGAATTTAATAGCCAAAGATGAATTGTATCAGTTCCGGAAATTCAACAACAAATACGAAAGGGAGCTGCGCAGCTCAGTTTACCAGGAAATTATGCCCGGCATGGGTTCCGGGGAGATTCTGGACGTTATTGCCGGCAATAAAAGCTTGATGTTCTCCATGTCTCTCAAGCAAATAAAAAGGCATAATGAGTATTTTGAGGGCGATATCGATTTCAAAAAGATGGCTGCCGCAGAAAATATTACTTACCCAGATAAAACTACTTTGATCGTAAAAACGACGCATGCCTGCAACTTGCATTGTCCGTATTGTTACGACGTGATGTTCCGCAAGGATCTTGACGCGGAAGGGAACAAAGTCACGCTGGAAGTGGTCAGACAGATTTTAAAAGTGTTCAAAGACGTGAATGTCGGCACCTGGATATGGCACGGCGGGGAGCCTTTGCTGATCGGAAAAGAATTTTATGAAGAAGCAAACGCCATGATTAAGCAGCAATTCAAGAAAGCCAATATTTGCATGCAATCCAATTTGACGCTTATTAACGAGGAGAATGCGGCTGTGCTAAAGAAGTGGAACATCCGGCCGGGGTTCAGTTTCGATGGCTTAACAAATCATTTAACCCGGAAAAATACTAATCGGCTAATGCGGTCCATTGCCACGGCAGATAAAAACGAGGTCTTGGGCGGCGCGATCATGATTATCACGAAAGATAATATTCACCAAATGATTGATGAATATGAATACTTTAAACGCTTAGGCCTGGGCTGCAAGATGAACCTCATCTTTGCGGCCCATAAAAATATGAATTCCTATACTCTGGACGGGAAAATGGTTGCGGAGGAAATCTGCAAATTCTTTGACTATTGGATCTTAGACACTTATAGGCCGGCTGATTCGGATCTGTGCGAGAGATATCTGATGGCCGCATTGGATGCCGGAGGTTCCTGCGCTTTTACGGATTGCGCCGGGAAGGATTACTGGTTTTCAACCCAGCCCGACGGTACGGTTTATCATTGCGGCCGGGACTGGCCGGAGAGTGCCGCCGTGTCTTTCGGGAATATTTTTGAGATGGAATCAGTTGAGGATATCTTAAATCATCCCAACCATAAAAGATGGCGCGAGGGAACCCGGCGGATGCTGCAGCATTGCGGCGATTGTGATTATTTCTTCAGCTGTCATAGCGGCTGCTACAATGACAACATCCAGTATGATTTGACCATGAATAAACCGGAGCCTGAAAATTGTTACACCCATCAGCACGTGATCAGTCATATCATAAGCGTTATTAATGAAATTGATTATGACGATATGCCGAAATATAACCCGAGATTCTTGAACTTTTTATTCAGGCATCAATTCAGAAGCGCCAAGATGATGAAAAATATTTTAGAAGAATCGATTAAACGGATCGAAACTCCTGCTCACGCTGAAAACAAGCTGAAGGAGTTTCTCGTTATTTAAGAGAGGTTGATATTCATGATTAATATCTTTAAGAAAAAACAAAAATTTCCCCCAAAGAATCAGACGCAGGAACTGTATTACTCAGTTCCTTTATTGTTTGATTATGGATATATTCAGGAATTAATAAGGCTTAACAGCCAGGATAAGGCGAAGTATAAAATCCGCTCCGTATATAACAGTTTGCCTGTTACTTCCTATGCAAAATCAGGACATGAACATGGCCGGTCGGTTAATTTGCAGGAAGACAGCGGCAAAATCCGGACTCTGGAAGATTTAAAGCCCTATATCAAAAAGCTTTCCGATAACGGGATAGCGTTCATTTATCTGATGAATAATATCTCAACCGTTTCCCTGTATGACTTTGAATCGAATATTCCCCAACTGAAGCAGTTTGTCGAGCATCTGTCGGATATCGGGGTGAGAAGTATTACTGTCGGGAGCCAGCTTCTTGCCGACTTCCTGAAAGAGGAATTCAGCGGGCTGGCAGTAAACGCTTCAACGATGATGGATATCCGGTCAATTAACCAGGCGAAGTATGTCAGCGAAAATCTAGGGATCGCCAATATCATTCCTGCTTCCGATCTCAATAAAGATTTTACTTTTATTGAATCCTTTAAAAAGCTGCTGCCTGATCTTGGCTTGGAGTTGATGGCCGATGAGGGCTGTATATTTTGTTGTCCGACCAAGAATATTCACTACGCCTTGTTTGGCAAGCAGGAAAACATTCATAAATGCAGTCCGTTATTCCGGGAATTCCCTAAATTCATTTGCGATCAGATAACCTTTAAAAGTCCGGCAATTCAAATGGTGCTGAACAGGATTATTTACCCTTGGGAAATCCCCGATTATGAGAAAATAGGGGTTAATAGTATCAAGCTGGTTGGCAGGGATCACCCCAAGCCGGAATTGGTCAATAAAATAAAGGCCTACATGTTTGGCGTGACCGATCCGGAATATGCCCTGAATGAATTCTATAATACTTACAATTCACGTTTTATGAACAAAGTTTTCCATCCGTACGGGACGCTGAAGATGAAGGAAATATTTGAGTTTTTGCCAAAGCTCGATTATTTCCTGGAAAAAAAGCCCCAATGCGCCGCCCAGTGCGGGGCCACATGCAAGTATTGTTTCAATAATGCGGAACAGATTGAGAATTATGTTGCGGGGAAAGGGCAGGGGGATCCATTGTCCTGCGATGTAGGTGAATGATATGGCAAGAACATTTTCCAGATTGAAAAAATTGCTGTTTGCCTTTCTTTCACTAAGTATCCTTCATACATCAATAACTCAAGACCTGGTTCTTGACAACAATCACCAGGATCAGCCCAAAGCCAAGGAGGGAAAATACTCCAAGGCTTTGGGCCTTAAGTTTTCCTTGCAGCCTGAAAAAGCTTTCGCTTGGGTGGAATGGTCCTGGCCTAACTCCGGATGGACCAATTATGGAAATTACGGCGCTTATACCGATGTCTACAACAATACTTACGGCAATTATGTAAATTGGAACGCCAATTACTCTAATACCGGTGTTTGGGAAAACCATACGCAATGGGAAAATCATACTGAAACATGGAGCCAATATTCTAATTGGACTGCTTATTCTAATTACAGTAACTACAGCAATTATGGTGATTGGGGCGCTTACAGCAATTATTCCAACTATAGCAATTGGAATAATTGGACGCCGCCCCCATCGGTTGTTGCAAGTGTACAGGCCGTCGCATTTCCAAACACAACAATTCAGATTTCAGCAACAACAAACGGGACCACCACTTTCGTCACTGCAACGAATTCTTTAAATTCAACAGTAATTACCTTTACGAATACCGGCGGAAATGCATGGGTTGGATATTTTAATGTACCTGCCGGGACAACCGTTCAGCCGATAACTTTTTATGTTACTGCTAGTAATAGTTCCGGATCGAGTAATGCTATTGCCGTCACAAATGTAAAGCACTTTCAAAATGTAATTACTCGATAAATTAAATCATCATTTCTATTCTTTTCACTGTCCGGAATGTTTTAAAGATATTTTTTTTTACGAGGAGTGTTTCTATGAATATTATGTTAAATAATTACTGCAACTTGAAATGTTCATATTGCTTTGCAAATTGTGATCCGAAAAACAAGGTCAATATTTCCGATGATAATTATCAATATATCATTAATTTTTTAAAAAAATCAGCGCATGTTGATTTAAGGTTGCTTGGGGGGGAGCCGACACTGCATCCGAACTTTGAAAAATGGGTGAATCAAGGAATCGATGATCCATTTTTTCGGAGAATCCAGGTTTTCACCAATGCCATTGCTTTTGATCATGCCTTGAGCCGATCTATAGCGGATAATAAAGTTTCATTCTTAATTAATTTGAATGGGCCTGATGTAATCGGTGAGTATCTATATAATAAGACAATAAGTAATGTAGAAAACCTTGTATTTGAATATCGGAGAAGAAATATCGAACCCCAGGTTACTCTCGGCATTAATATCTTTGAGCCGAATTTTAAATATCAATATATTATTGAGCAAAGCAAAAGGCTAAAACTAAAAACCATCCGATACAGCATTACTGTACCCTCAGATAATAATCAGAAAGGCAGTCTTGAACATTACGAAAGTTTTGTAGCCGGATTAGCTGAGTTTTTAGATGATTGCCATAGAAACGGAATTTCTCCCCATGTTGATTGCAATAATCCGCCCAAGTGTATCTTTACAAATGAGCAGCTTGTAAATTTCATCTACTCGGGTTTTGATCTGATTCACAAGGGGATATGTTCGCCGGTTATGGATATAAGGCCCGACTTGAGCGTCGCCCGATGTTTCGTTTTTGAAGATTATCTGAGTGTGAATATACAAGACTTTAATACCGTTCAAGATGTCAACGATTTTTTTCTGCGTGAGATTGACAGTAAAAGATACAGTAACCCTCCGTTTAAGCAATGCCCCGGATGCAGGTTCTGGGACGAAAAGAAATGTATCGGCGGTTGTTTGGGCTATAGTATCAGGGGAAAATCATCTGCATGCTGTGCCATATAGCTTTCTTTTCTACAATTTTACCATTCAAATATTGACAGTTTAAATTGACATGCGAATAGCTTTATGTTAACTTATAAAAAAAGCTAAACTTGATTATTACCTAAATAAAAGAATTTTATAAAGTTAGTTTCGGTTGGAATGGTTTTACCATTTTCAAGAGAAGCAGGCTCTGGGGTGGGAGGCTAAAGATATATTTGGCTGTCTGCCCTTTAATTATTTATACAGATAACCAAAACTGAATAAGTATATGCGCTGAATCCGTAAGGAACGGGAGACCCAAACAATAGGGGTGAATCCAAAGCGGTTGCTTTGGTAGGGTTAAGCTCTTTCGACCCGAATCCGTCAGCTAATCTCGTAAGCGTTGGAAGAGAAGGTGATTGATATGCTTAATGACACCTTTAGTTAAGGTATATATTATTGGCATACGCTGCAGATACTTCTCTGCAGCTTTTTGTTTTGTATACCACAAATGTTGAGGATGACAATCCTCGATGAGAATCTGAAGGGGGAATTAAATAATATGCAAAGAAATTATAGTGATATACCCTTATATAAAAATGTAACGGAAGAACAATGGCAGGACTGGCAGTGGCAGATTTCCAACAGAATCACAAGGATTGAGCAATTGGAACAGGTGGTCAAGCTTACTCAGGATGAGCGTCAGGGAGTGGCGGTAAGTCTAAAAAAATTACGCATGGCAATAACACCCTATTATTCTACACTTATGGATCCAAATGACGAACATTGCCCGGTAAGACGGCAAGCAATTCCAACGATTCATGAAACCAAAATATCCAAGTTCGACTGTAGTGACCCGCTGCATGAAACAGCCGACTCGCCGGTTCCCGGCCTTACTCACAGATATCCCGATCGTGTGCTGTTGCTTATCACTGATCAGTGTTCAATGTATTGCCGCCACTGTACAAGAAGACGATTTGCCGGGCAAGAGGATAAGGCGCTTTCCCTGGATAATATCAAACGGGCAATCAACTATATTAAAGCGCATAAAGAAGTCAGGGATGTGCTTTTGTCGGGCGGGGATCCATTGTGTCTCTCTGATGACAAGCTGGAAGCAATTATAAAATCAATTCGGGAAATTAAACACGTGGAAATAATTCGCATAGGCACTAGAACACCGGTTGTCATGCCTCAGAGAATCACTGATAAGCTCTGCACAATGCTGAAAAAATACCATCCAATTTGGCTGAATACGCACTTTAACCACCCCAAGGAACTGACAGCTGAGGCCAGGGAGGCCTGCGAAAAATTGATTGACGCAGGAATACCTTTAGGCAACCAGTCGGTGCTTCTAAAAGGCATTAACGATTGTTCGTATATTATGCGCGATTTGGTGCAAAAACTGGTAAGCTCCAGAATCAGACCATATTACCTTTATCAGTGTGACCTTTCAGAAGGAATAGAGCATTTCAGAACTCCGGTTTCCGTGGGAATAGAAATCATGGAAATGCTGCGTGGACATACCTCAGGGTTAGCCATTCCACAGTTTGTTGTGGACGCTCCGGGAGGTGGAGGGAAGATTCCGGTCAATCCACAATACTTGATTTCATATTCTCCTGAAAAGGTTATTCTTAGAAATTTCGAAGGTGTGATTTGCGCGTATACAGAACCAAAGAATAAAACGCACCAGTGCCAAAAATGCGGCACGTGCGGTAAATTCAAGAATAAAGAATCTCGGGGATTAGAAAAGTTATACAGAGATGAACAAGTATGTTTGATCCCAAGTGTAAACGTAAGACTCAACAAGAGGGAGGGCTTCCATGAATATAGAACAAGACGACTGTAAGAATTTTTATACAAACTTTTCGGGTGTGGACATGTACGTGGATTATCGCAATAAAAGGCTTAAAATATTAAGTCATTCTCTTCTGTCTGAGTTGATAATCAAAGAGATTATTGATTATTCCAAAAAAGAAAACCTGGGTAAAATTATTGCGAATTGTCATAAACAAGATCTTAGTATCTTTGAGGAATGCGGATTTGTAGCGGAGGGGATTATCGACGGTTTTTTTCAGGGAGAGGATGCAACCTGTATGTCGTTTTTTCTTGATAAGAAACGGGAAAACTCACTCTATGGGGAGAAAGAAAACAGAATTATTGATTATTGCGTTAAGAATACCAATAAATTCGAGCTGACTAAGAATAAAAACTATACGATGAGGCAGGCCGTTCCGGACGATATTCCCCAGATGATTCAGCTTTTTCAAACGGTATTTGAAACCTATCCAACTCCTATTTTTAGCAGAGAGTATCTTCAAGAAGTCATGCGGGATTATGTATTGTTTATGGTGGCGGAAGAGGGAGCTGGAATTATTAGTATTGCTTCGGCGGTTCTAGATAAACGACACATGAATGCTGAAATAACTGATTGCGCCACTTATCCGAAGTATAGTGGAAAAAACATATTAAGCGAATTAATATTCCAACTGGAAACGCAATTGAAACGTAATGGTTTTGCTACATCATATAGCCTTGCAAGGGCTAATAATCTTGGAATTAATCGGTCATTAAGCAAGCTGGGCTATATGTATCGCGGTAGGCTTATTAACAACTGCAATATTTGCGGCGGTTTTGAAGATATGAATATTTGGGTAAAAATATTAAGCAAGTAAATTATAGGACATTAACCTATCATTGAAACCATCAATAGCTGGCTAATGTCCTTTATTCATAAGTTTTATGATCTATAATGAGGAATTAGCTTGACTACGAAGGTTTGAGCATTACTTAATTTTTGGTATAATTACTATTAAGATATTTCGGTATTTAAGGTAAGTAGGAGGTTTTCTAATGGAAGAATGGAAAAGGCAGATACTTGACGCGGTTAAATCCGGACGTGCAAGTTTAGCAAATGAATATGCCCATGCGGCAATACAAAATCCAGAGAATGAGATTTCTTTTGGGGAATTTATGTGCGGCAAAAAATACTATATGGGGGTTATCGCTAAAAACAATGTTGAGGCTCATTTATTATACCCCGATACGAAGGACCGGCTCGAACTTGGGACGGGCGATGTAATCACAGTTAAATATGGTGATTTATATATAGTAGGTATATTTACGCTTTCAGACGATGAGATCGGAATAAAGACGTTGACGAGTGTGGATTGTCAAGGGGAAGAAGATTTTGTTCAATTACGTAATGGTGGAGCTAACCATGTCGCTTTTCTTTTCCATGTTCCAAAGGATGAGAGATAGCCTGATTTGCGAAAGGATCATATTAAAAGCAAAATACTTAAGATAAATAACTGGACAATTCAGCATAAAATGGATATATTCAGGGTATTCAAAAGAAAAATTATTTGTTATAATATAAAAGCTTAAGCAAAAATAACAATATAAAGTTGTACGAGTTGGTGCAAACTTCGTGAAAGTGAAGGACGCTAAAGCTATGGGTCTAAGGCTGCTTGTAAGTTGCTATGATTGCCAGGCTGCAAGTAATTGAACTTCTTGGGGGGGAGTAGTTCCATTTTGGATTACTCTCTTTTTTATGTCTTTTATTTTCACTTGGGAGGATGGTACATATGAAACAAATGGGCATCGGACAAGCATTCAGAGCAAATTTTCTGGGTCACGCTCCGGACTGGTACAAAAGAGCAATTCTTGCTTTTCTGTTATTGAACCCTATTTTGATGGTTACCGCCGGTATGTATGTTACCGGTTGGGTGTTGATTGTCGAATTCATTTTTACCCTGGCAATGGCGTTAAAATGTTATCCGCTTCCTGCCGGTGGGCTTCTGGCGATCGAAGCCGTTGTGATTGGACTTACCAACCCTCAAACGGTCTATCACGAAGTTGAAACAAACCTGCCGGTTATTCTTCTTCTGATGTTCATGGTTGCTGGGATCTATTTTATGAAAGAAGGTCTTGTGTACCTGTTTTCCAAGATCCTTACTAAAGTACACTCTAAAGTCGCGCTTTCATTCCTGTTCGCTGTACTGGGTGCGGTTCTTTCCGCGTTTTTGGACGCGCTGACCGTAACGGCAGTGATTATCGCCGTGGCCTATGGTTTCTATAACATCTTCCACAAGTTTGCTTCCGGCGAAAAAGTATACGAGAAGTATGACATCAATCACGACCATAGTGTTGATGAGAAATATCATGAGGACCTGGACGAGTTTCGTGGTTTTCTGCGTAATCTTATGATGCATGGCGCTGTGGGCACTGCGCTGGGCGGAGCAATAACGCTGGTTGGTGAACCGCAGAACCTGTTGATTGGCTCCATTATGAAATGGGACTTCGTAGATTTCTTTATACAATGTGCCCCTGTGTCTATCCCGGTATTGATTGTTGGTCTTCTGACCGCCATTATCCTTGAAGTTACCAATTTCTGGGGGTACGGCTACCAGCTTCCTGAGTCTGTGCGAAAGGTTATGGAAGATGATGTAAAAGTCAAAGATGCCGCCAGGAATATGCGCGGACGTGTACGCCTGATTGTTATGGCTTTGTGCGGCGTTCTGCTGATCTTCTCCTTGGCACTGCACCTGGCGGAAGTAGGTATTATTGGTCTGATGATTATTATCCTGCTTACCGCTTTCAACGGGGTTACTGAAGAAAAGCGCATTGGTCATGCGTTTGAAGAAGCACTGCCGTTTACTGCGCTGCTGGTCATATTTTTTGCCGTCGTTGCGGTTATTCATGACCAGCATTTGTTTACGCCGATTATTCAATGGGTACTGAACATGGAAGGACAAAATCAGCTGGTCGCTTTTTTTGCGGCCAATGGTGTCCTTTCGGCAATCAGTGACAACGTTTTTGTCGCTACGGTATATATGACTGAAACACAGCAAGCGTTTGAAGCCGGAGGCATTGCGCTGGAGCAGTACAACAAGCTGGCAGTTGCCATTAACATGGGTACAAATATCCCTTCCGTTGCCACACCAAACGGTCAGGCGGCGTTTCTGTTCATCTTGACTTCCGCTCTAGCTCCGCTGATTCGCCTGTCTTACTTGGAAATGGTAAAGCTGGCTCTGCCTTACGCCGTCGTTATGACTCTTACAGGTCTGCTGGCAACAATGTACCTGTTGTAACATCTTCTTCAGGTTCTTCTTTAGTTGTAAGCAAGAGCAGAGCAGGGTTTATCGCATGTTTTCAGCTCTTGACACAAATGACAATATGCAATATTCTTTCGTTAGGTCGAGTTGTCTGTAAGCTCTTGGTAAAGCGCATTGAAATGAATTAAAACGTGTTAAAGCAACCATACTGATTAGTGCTCAAGGATGTTAACTTTTGGGGTGGGAAGTCTTTATTGATGCTTTCCGCTTTTTTTATCTAAAAGTGGAGGAGAAAGATGTCACATAATACTCAAGTTATAGTTGCAGCGGTAATTTTTTTAACCACCTATGCTTTTATAATAAGCGAGAAAATACATAGAACGGTGGTCGCTTTGGTCGGGAGTGCCCTTGTCATTTTAATAGGCATTCTAAACCAAGAGGAAGCAATTGGAGCAATAGATTTTAACACCATAGGTTTACTCATTGGGATGATGATCATCGTCGGCATTACCCGTCGCACAGGTGTGTTTGAATTCCTGGCCTTAAAAGCGGCGAAGCTGGCAAAGGGAGATCCATGGCTGATTATGCTGTTCTTGGCAATTCTAACAGCAATCGCATCTGCGTTTCTGGATAATGTGACGACGGTAATGCTTATGGTCCCTGTTACATTTTCGATAACTGAAAAACTCGATATAAATCCTATTCCATTTTTGCTTACGCAAGTTATTGCCTCAAATATTGGGGGAACGGCTACGTTAATTGGTGATCCGCCGAACATTATGATCGGCAGCGCCACAGGCCTTACCTTTGTCGATTTTATCCTTAATCTAGGTGGGGCTATTGTAATAATCTTTATAGCGACGATGGTTGCTTTGAAATTTATTTATCGGAAATCGTTACGTGTGGATGATAATAAAAAAGTAAAAATTATGTCCTTGGATGAAAGTCGAGCGATCAAGGATCACCTTCTTTTGCGCAAATGCTTAGTTGTGCTTGCTGTTACAATAATAGGTTTTATGCTGCATGGTATGTTGCATCTGGAATCCGCGACGATCGCGTTGGCTGGTGCCAGCCTTTTATTATTAATCACCCGTGAGGAGCCGGAAGATATCCTTTTGTCAGTCGAATGGCCAACTATCTTTTTCTTTGCCGGACTGTTTGTACTGGTCGGGGCTTTAGGGCATGTAGGGATTATTGAATGGATTGCGAAAAAGGCACTGGATGCTACCGGTGGTTCGTTACCATTAACGACGATGTCCGTTCTATGGTTGTCTGCTATTGCTTCAGCATTTGTAGATAACATCCCCTTTGTTGCCACCATGATTCCTTTGATTCAAAAGATAGGGGAAATGGGCGGGATAGAAAACCTAAGACCATTATGGTGGGCGCTTTCATTAGGGGCTTGTTTGGGAGGAAATGGGACTTTAATCGGGGCATCCGCTAATGTGATCGTTGCCGGGCTTGCGGAAAAGCAGGGTTTTTCAATTACGTTTAAAATGTTTTTTAAACTGGGTTTTCCTTTAATGTTACTTTCGATAGTAATAGCCTCAGTGTATGTCTACTTTGTTTACTTGTTTTAAGTATAATACTATTGAGCACTTTTCTTATTAAAGCATCATCTTAGAATATTTAGTTGTTCTAAGTCAGAAAGAATTTTTGTAGCAGAAGTCTTCAAACCTAATCTTATATCAAAGACAATAATATTAATACCATCTTTATGACAATTTAGCTAAAATAGCGGTGAATGAGCGGCGGCATTTTTGAAAATAGAATGCCGCCGCTTTGCATCTATTTGGTATTGACTACCGCCAATTCCTTATAGAGAAAGGCCAAAAAGCTATGACACCAAAAGGAGTAGATTTTTTCTATAGTAGTATATTTTTTAGATGTAGTTTTTGTTGACAGAGGCCTGGAATGCCTGCTATTATTTTTTATAGACCATGTGGTCTATAAAGCATTATAGAGGATCGGTGATGTATTGAATGAAAAATCGTTTGAAAGAAAAACAGAGGTACTTGAGGCTGCGTTAAATGAATTTACTGCAAAAAGCTATCAAGACGCGTCGCTAAATACCATTATCAAAAATGCCGGTATCAGCAAGGGGACGTTCTACTACCATTTTGAGGACAAACAGGCGCTTTATCTATATTTGCTTGAATCCTCAGTAAAAACAAAATGGGAATTTATCAACGATAAGATTTATCATAACCCGGAATTAAATGCAGGCGGGAACATTTTTGATAATTTCAAACTGCAGGCACGGCTAGCAGCTGAGTTTGCCGCAATGCAACCCCAATATCACAAGCTTAGCCGGATGTTTTCAAGAGAACAGGGCAACCCAATATACATCGCCGCCAAAGACCTGCTGGGCGGCGATACGGAAGAAATTCTTGCCGCATTGATAGACAAGGCAATTGAGGCTGGCAGCCTAAAAAAAGAGTATTCCAGAGATTTTTTGGTTAAAATCTTAAGCTATCTTTTTTTACATTTTGATGAAATATTTGATAGAGATGAAGATTCTGACCTTGACAGGATGCTTTCAAATCTTGATTCATATGTTGATTTTATTCAGTACGGAATGAGCGGCAATAATATTAAGCATTCCTGTAATGAATGAAAATGATCTTTGAGAAATAAACAACCCCCTGCTATGATTTAAGTGTGCCTGACAAACGCACAAAAAACATAGAAAATCAGGGGGATGTAAGCAGATGAAGAACCGTAACAATCTAAAATTAGAAGCAATAACACCTGGAACACTGGTAGTAGGAGTAGATATCGCTAAAGAAACGCAGTGGGCACGGTTCGTGGATTATCGCGGGATAGAACTAGGGAAAGCCTTAAAATTCCAGAACGATAAAACCGGCTTCGGAAATATATTAGCAAGCATAGAAGCAAATTGCAAGAACAAACGACTCAATAACGTAATCGTAGGAATGGAACCCACAGGGCACTATTGGAAACCACTGGCAAACTATCTGCTAGTGCATGAAGTAAAAGTAGTCATGGTTAATCCATACCACACCAAAAAGGCCAAAGAGCTGGATGACAACAGCCAGACCAAAAGCGACAAGAAAGATGCGCTAACCATAGCAAAACTTGTGCGTGACGGCAGGTATTACGAAGTATATATGCCCCAGGATATATTCGCGGAATTGAGGGTGTTAACAAACGCAAGGATCAGCCTGATGAAGCGGCATAACGCCTTAAAAAACACCATAACGGCAGTAATGGATGAATACTTTCCTGAAATAGAAATCGTATTCAAGAATCCGTTAAACGGGAAAGCGTCCATGCAGATATTAAAGACCTGTCCATTCCCTGAGCTGATACTTGAATTGGGAGTTGAGGGAGTACTTGCGGAGATAAAGAAAGCAGTCAAAAAGACAGTAGGCAGAAAAAAGGCACAACAGCTTGTAGAGACAGCGAAAAACTCCATCGGAGTAAGGTATGGAACCGTATCGGCAAAGCTCAAGTTAGAATTAATGATTGAGGAACTGGAATTATTAACGAAACAACTTGAGCAGCTGGAAAACGCAATGGAGTTAGCCTTAGCTCAGACAAAATATGGCGAGATAATTCTTGGCATCCCCGGCATAGGGGTTGTTAGTGCAGCAAGTTTTCTGGGCGAAATTGGCGATCCGTTGAGATTTGACCATCCGCGTCAAATAAGCAAAATGGCCGGATACAATCTTGTTGAGGACAGCTCCGGCAAGAGTAAAAGTGGAACAGCAATTTCAAAGCGCGGGAGGAAAAACTTGAGGAGCATTTTATACCGGATGGCCATGACCATGGTTGCCATAAACAATGAAATGAAAGAACTTTACCAATACCTAAAAACTCGCGCAAACAATCCCCTCAAGAAGAAACAAGCACTTGTTGTTATCTCTAAGAAAATAATAACAGTGATATATAACCTGGTGAAAAAGCAAACAGAATACAAGGCAGAATTGGTGCTTGGCGAGTACAGGAAGAACCAAATGAAAGAAGCAGCCTAAGTATTAACCCAAGCTTCATTTTCCCGATTCGCAGTTAAGCTGCTTAAGCCTTAATACGGCTTAAGCAGTCCGTTACAAGGGTTTTGGTTTCGTGCCGGATGTCAAGGGTAAATAAACGGCAGCGCCGCCCTTGACATCCGATAAAGCGAGTGCCTATGACGCAGCAAAGCAAGAAACATGAAATATGCCGATAAAGCGGAGATAAGGAGATCATCTCCATTAGGGCATGACCCAGTAAAAAAGCTTAAACGCTATCTCCGCTTTTATCCATAAAACAGAACGAAGGAATGTAAGGGCATGGACCCAGTGAGTTATGATAGGGTGAGTTTTGGTTAGCACCGGCGAAAGTCATGTAAAATATTGCATTTTAAGAGATACTGCGTTTGACGGAGCAATCCGTTGATATATTTCAAAAATTGAGATAGGGAGATATTTGACATGAAAGATGGGAAATTAAAGCGCTATGATAAGCCTTTAGCAATTGCTTTCGGGGTACTTACAATCCTGTTCATCATTCTGGCATCCACCAACGAGAGCTTCTTTAACTGGGTTTTTGCCCGTCATCAAAATCAGTTGAGCTGGTTTATAAGACCGTTGTTTTTAATACCCTTTTGTTTTTTTGCTTATAAAAGAAGTTGGTGCGGGATCTTTGGAACTGTATTCCTGCTATTGACCAGCATGTTCTGGTTTCCAACGCCAAGTGTTGTAAACGATCAGGTGAAAACGTTTCTACAGATAGAAAAAGAATATTTAACCGTTGACTGGGGAACAGCAAAAATCCTGATTTCTCTCTTAATTCCTGTATCGCTCACTGCTTTAGGCATGGCATTCTGGAAACGCAGTCTGTGGCTCGGAATATCAGTTCTTGTTTTTATTGCTATTGCTAAAATGTTCTGGAGTGTGGGATTCGGTGGCACTTCGGGAAGCTCCGTTATAGCACCGGCAATCATTGGTCTGGTAATCTGTATTGTTTTGATTTATATCGGATTTAAGAAGCTGGAGAAGAAGAAAAAAGAGTAATACGTATACTTTTAGCAGAAGTAAGTAGCATAAAGTTATGATAAATATGACTTTCTAAATGATCTAAGACGTATTGAGCTATTAAGTAAGGCGTTACCAAATTTCAAAAAGGGCTACTCAATGTTACTTACAAATGATCCTTCATATTGGAATGGTTCTGAAAGAACTGATACAGTATATTATGAATTTTTGCTTAAATGACAGTTTAGAAAAAAATGGGATAATGAGATGGACCAGTCATGCAGGTAAAGGTACAATTAAAGGAAGAGAAAACCCGATTATTTTGGAAAACAATTATTTAATTCAATGGAAAAAGTATTCTGAAATAGATGACCACCGCTCGGGAGTATTCAAGTATCTGCTCTTGTCATTGGCATTTTAAGTAAGTGTTGTATTTTAGCAAAGGATAGAGAGTTTATTCGATACCATTCTGAGGAAATTATCATTAATAGAATTTCTAATTTTACCTCTTTATAACTGAGAAAAGATCTTAAAAAAAAGTATCTGCCTGAAATAATCTTTTGGGCAGATTTTTTATGAATAGGATTTGTACAAGATTCTACAATTCAGAGCAGATAAAGTGATTCTAAGAAGATTATTGACATATGTTCAAAACTGCCTATAATTATAATCATAAAGGGCATATGTCAGAAACTAAAAAAGGAGGGAATTCTTATGCCGAGAAGAGACGGAACAGGTCCTTTAGGCCGCGGAGCAATGAGTGGTAAAGGTTTGGGGTTATGTACCGGAGTGAATGCTGCCAGAAATGGTAACGGATCTGGTTTGGGCCGAAGAAGAGGCTATGGCAGAAATTTGGCGGATGATATGATGCTTTCTTCATCGAGAAAGGAATTGCTTTTAAGTCAAAAAGAACTCCTTGAAAAAAGACTCCATTCGATCAACAAACAAATAGAAAGTAAATAATAAACAAGAAATAGCAGGAGGACGCTCCTGTTACTTTCTTACAAAAAGAGGGAAAGCCAATTATGCCAAGACCAAGAAAAGGTAGAAAAGTATGCTGCTTGCCGGAAAGCAGTCTTTTTGGGCCGCTTAACGCTGTCATCAATCAGGAGGATTTGGTCTTAATGCTGGTTGATGAATATGAAACAATACGGCTCATTGACATACAGGGTTTTACGCAGGAAGAGTGCGCAGAACAGATGCATATTGCCCGTACCACTGTTCAGCGTATTTATAACGATGCCCGGAAAAAGCTGGCGGAATCGCTGGTGAACGGAAAAGTCCTGCGGATAGAAGGCGGAGATTACGAGCTTTGTGAAGGATCGGAAAAAACCTGCCGTTGCGGGGGCTGCCGCAGGCACCATTGGGCAGAATTTTCAGGGGCTGATAACAAAGAAAACTAAGTAGTTGAATTTAACCACAGGAGGATTGATTATGAAGATCGCTATACCGGTAGACAACAATTCGATGGATTCGAGCGTTTGTATTTCTTTTGGACGGGCTCCATACTTTCTCCTTTACGATACCGAAACAGAAGGAAGCAGTTTCCTGGATAACAGCGCCGCTACCAGCCAGGGCGGGGCAGGAATCAAAGCTGCGCAAAATATTGTTGACAGTGGAGCGGAGGCAATCATTACACCGCGTTGCGGAGAGAATGCGGCGGAAGTACTTAAAGCTACGGAGATTAAACTATATAAAAATATCAATAACTCAATCTGGGATAATATAGAAGCTTTGAAGGAAGGAAAATTGAATTTGCTGGACGATATTCACCCCGGTTTTCACCGGCATGGAGGAAACTAATGAAAATTGCTGTCTTAAGCGGCAAAGGAGGCACGGGCAAGACCCTTGTCTCCGTCAATCTAGCGGCAGCAGCGGAGGCTGCTGTTTATATCGACTGTGATGTGGAAGAACCCAACGGGCATCTGTTCCTTAAACCGCAGGACATAAAAAACGAAGGGGTAGCGGTTAAGCTTCCCCATGCTGACCCAAAACTGTGCACCGGCTGCCGTACCTGTGTAGATTTCTGCAAGTTTAACGCTTTGGCTTATATTAAAGATAGGCTAATTGTCTTTAGCGAAGTTTGTCATTCCTGCGGAGGCTGCCTGCTTTTCTGCCCACAAAAGGCGATTTCGGAAAAAGAAAGGGAAATAGGTCTGATCCAAAGCGGGATATCCGGCAATGTCCGAGTCGTGTCCGGAATGATGAATATAGGAGAAGCGTCAGGGGTGCCGGTTATTAAAAAGCTTTTACGGGATAGCCGTAAGGAAAACAAAGATGTTTTTATAGACTGTCCTCCAGGGAGTGCCTGTATGGTCATGGAGAGTATCAAAGACGCCGACTATTGCCTTCTGGTAGCGGAGCCAACCATTTTTGGAGTCCATAATTTAGAAATGGTTTACGAACTCGTAAGGCTTTTTCAGAAACCATTCGGCGTTGTCCTCAACAAATGTTTGGAAGAAGAAAACCCTGCCGAAGATTTTTGTCTGCAAAACCAGATTACAATTCTGGGAAAAATCCCGTTTGATTTGAAATTGGGTACCATGAATTCCAATGGACAGATCGCCTCAAGAAAGCATCCGAAATACAAAGACCTGTTTCTAAACCTGTTGGAGACGGTAAGGAAGGAGGCTAGGCATGAAACAGCTTCTGATACTTAGCGGCAAAGGCGGCACTGGAAAAACAACCATCGCCGGTGCTTTTATCAAGCTTGCGGAGTCCAGGGCTTATGCTGATTGTGATGTGGACGCCCCTAATCTTCACCTGATCAGGCCTCACGCTTCACCGGCCAGGCGATCGGATTATTATGGCATGAGAAAAGCGGTTATTAATGAAGACTCCTGCAAGAGTTGCGGTTTTTGCAGGCAAAACTGCTGCTTTGAGGCCATTAATGAAAGCAACGGCAAATATGTGGTTGATGCCTATGCCTGCGAAGGCTGCGGCGTGTGTGAAGCAGTGTGCCCGATAGGGGCGGTTTCTCTTCAACCGACTGTAGCCGGAGAGCTGATGCTTTATAAAGAAGATGGGGTCTTTTCCACAGCCAGGCTTAAGATGGGCAGCGGTACTTCCGGCAAGCTGGTGACAGAGGTGAAAAAGCAGTTGAAGCAGGAAGCGATTGACGCTGATCTGGCTGTTATCGATGGTTCGCCGGGAATCGGCTGTCCGGTGATCGCTTCGCTGAGCGGAGTGGACATGGTCCTGATTGTTGCCGAACCATCGCTGTCTGGGCTCAGCGACATGGAGCGAATCATCAAAACGGCTGAAAAGTTTAAAATGAAAATCGGAGTCTGTGTAAACAAGTATGATACCAACAAAGAGCTTGCCCGGAAAATTGAAACATTTTGCCAGGAACGGGAGCTGCCTTTCGTGGGTAAAATTCCATTTGATAATGCAGCCATAAAAGCTATCAACAGGGGCCAAAGTATTGTCGATGTCGACTGCCCGGCAGGACGGGCTGCAACCAAAGTTTTTTATAAAACCTTACTGATAATGAACAGCTAAACTATAGTTTTGAAGGAAAATCAGGATAACTATCCACAGAGAATAAATTGATAACTTAATCATAAGGAGAAAACGTAAAATGAGCGAAAATTGTGATCAGAATTGCAACACCTGCAGCGATGAATGCGCCGACAGAAAAGAGAAAGCAGATTTTTCCGCAAAACCGCATGAACTGAGCAATATCAAAAAAGTGATTGGTATTGTGAGCGGCAAAGGCGGCGTCGGCAAATCACTGGTAACTTCCATGCTGGCCGTGACCATGAACAGGAGGGGTTATAAGGCCGCCATACTCGATGCGGACATCACAGGCCCGTCCATTCCGAAAGCTTTTGGCATTAATCAGAAACCCGATACTAGCGAGCTTGGTCTGTTTCCCGCCAAGAGCAAAACAGGCATTCAGCTCATGTCGATCAACCTGCTGCTGGAAAATGAAACTGATCCTGTGATTTGGCGGGGGCCGATCCTTTCCGGCGTTATTAAACAGTTCTGGTCGGAAGTGATCTGGGGCGACGTTGATTTCATGTTTATCGATATGCCGCCCGGTACGGGCGATGTGCCGTTGACAGTATTCCAATCCATCAAGTTGGACGGTGTTATTATCGTAGCTTCGCCTCAGGAACTGGTTTCCATGATTGTTGCCAAAGCGGTTAAAATGGCTAAATCAATGAAAATACCGATTCTGGGATTTGTTGAAAACATGTCCTATTTTATGTGCCCGGAATGCGGCAAAGAATATAAAATATTCGGAGAAAGTGCGATTGATAAAATAGCCGAACAGCATCAGTTAAATGTGCTGGCCAAGCTGCCGATCGATCCCAAAATAGCTGCTGCATGTGATAAAGGAATGATTGAGCTTTATGACGGCAATTGGTTTGACGGGCCAGCGGACATTTTGGAAGATTTAGGAGTGGACATCGTTGATACAGCCAATGCACAGGATAAGAAGAGGAGGAGGAACACAAAAATGAAAATTGCAGTAGCGAGTGAAGGAAAAATGGTTACCGAACATTTTGGACACTGTGAGGGTTTTATAATCTTTGATACAGAAAACCAGCAAATTATCAAGAATGAAACCATACCGAACCCCGGACACCGGCCCGGATTCTTGCCGAACTTTTTAAACGATATGGGAGTCAATGTAGTCATTTCAGGCGGCATGGGAGGAGGAGCCATTGAAATCTTCAATGAAAAGGGTATCGAAGTCATAACCGGTGCTTCAGGCGAAGCCGAAACCGTTGTGGAGCAATACCTGCAGGGCAACCTTAAATCTACAGGTTCTGTTTGCCATGAACACCAGCATCATGACGAGTGCGGCGGACATTAATTTTGTTTTCAGACAAAGTTTTGACTATCAATTTGTTATTCCTAAAACAGGAAAGAAATGTTGCTGGAGAAAAAAGTATAAAAGTAAGGAGAATGAGAGATGCCAAAACTTAATTCTGAGATTCAGGGAATCTTCAGCAAACAAGATGTTTTCCCTGTAGCCACAGCCGCATTGGATGGAACGCCCAATGTTATGCCGATGAGTTTTGTAAAAGTTCTGGATGAGGACAGTGTGTTAATTGTTGACAATTTCATGAATAAGACCAGGAAAAATCTTGAAACAAATCCCGTAATAGCAGTCAGTATTTGGGATATGCAAAGCAGAAAATCCTATCAAATCAAAGGAAAAGCAGCCTTTGTGGATTCCGGTAAAATATTTGATAACGCCAAGGCCTGGGTCGCAGAGAAAATGCCGTCTCTGCAGCCGAAGGCAGCGGTAGTATTAAAGGTCGAAAAAATATTTAATTGCTCACCCGGTCCGAATATCGGTCAGGAAATTTAACGATAACAGCGATATAAACATATGACTCATGCAACTTTTAAACCTAAAAACAAATTGATATTATTTATTGGAGCCTGCCCGTTTGGCGGGCTCTTAAAGCAGTACATACGTTAATATAGGTGCAAATAGATACATTAATAACATTTGGAGGTTCGCGTTCATGCATAAAGCAGATAAGATTAACGATTTAACGAAAGAAGAGTTGTTGGAACTAAACAAAATATATGCTAAAAACTGGCTCGCACATGATGGACTTTGGTTCCAATCTATCGAAGAAAAGTATGGTATGGACATGGCAATTGAGATGGATCGGGAAACATGGAGAAGGTTCACAGTTATTGAAGCAAGGCGATTAATTGAATTTTTCGGACTTGGAAAGAATTCCGGTATTGCCGGATTGAAAAAGGCCCTTTTATTCAGGCTTTATTCCACCCTGAATGAAGATGAAATTGTTGTTGAAGAGGAAAGTGTTTTGGTATATCGGGTAAAAACTTGCAGAGTCCAGCATGCAAGAAGAAAAAAAGGGTTGCCTGATTTTCCGTGTAAATCTGTAGGTGTTATCGAATACAGTCTTTTCGCTAAAACTATAGATGACCGGTTTGAAACGGAAGTGTTGAGTTGTCACCCGGATATCACGAATATAGATTATAACTGTATCTGGAAATTTACTTTAATAGACCAAGTCAAATAGGTTTTTCTCTTTCATTTTTTAAAGGCTAAATTTCGTCAGGATTTTTAAGATATTTTCTATCTGACAATTCATAATTTAAAGGGTGGTTAAGCGTGTTTACAATTATTCTTTATGTTCTGGCAGCAGGACTTCTCCTGCTTTCGTTTCTCAAAGATAAAAAAAAGACCAAGATGGCCCTGTTGAAAGCCTGGAAGTCTTTCGAAAACATACTGCCGCAGTTTTTATCTATTCTTATTATCATTGGTATTATGCTGGCAGTGCTAAGTCCTAATACTATATCCAAACTGATCGGCCAACAGTCCGGTTGGTTTGGAATGGTTGTTGCCGCTATTGTCGGTTCAATTACATTAATACCGGGCTTTGTTGCTTTTCCTTTGGCGGCGGCACTTTTGAAAAGCGGTGCAGGCTTTATGCAAATTGCCGTATTCATTTCCACATTGATGATGGTGGGTATTGTGACGATACCTCTGGAAATAAAATACTTTGGTAAAAAGGCTGCGATATTAAGAAATTCTTTAGCGTTTCTATTTTCCTTTGTGGTAGCAATCGTGATAGGGGTGGTGCTGGGATGAAGCAACTATTAAGCCGTTATAAGTTTTTTGCTCTTCTGGCAGTTATCAACTTGGGTCTTGTTGTTATTTATCCTTCCATAGGACAGAGTTCTTTAAGTATAACTTGGAGCAACACCCTTGAGATGCTGTCCGTACTGCCTCCAATCTTTATTCTTCTTGGACTTCTGGATGTTTGGGTCCAAAGAGAAACAATGATCAAACTTATGGGAGAAAAATCAGGATTTATCGGCGTAGCCTTAGCCTTTTTTCTGGGTTCTGCGGCAGCAGGTCCATTATATGCAGCGTTTCCTATTGCTGGGGTTCTTCTGAAAAAGGGAAGCAAATTTTCCAACGTGCTTATCTTCATAGGGGCATGGTCAACAACCAAAATACCTATGCTGCTTTTTGAAACATCAGCGATGGGTTGGAAATTTATGCTGACAAGGTTTATTATTGATATTCCGGGAATTGCTTTAATTGCTTATATTACACAAAAAGCTTTAAATGAAAAAGAAATGAAGCAGATATTTGAAAAGGCTAAAAGTCAAATATAGAAATATTCATGGAGGAAGAGTCATGGGAAAAGTATTGTCAATTCATATCAGCCCAGAAAGAGGTACGGTTAAGTCGGATGTACAGGAAGCGTTGATCATAAAAGGATGGGGCCTAGAGGGTGATGCCCATGGCGGTGATTGGGACCGGCAAGTCAGTATTTTCCCTATAGAAGCTTTGACCAAGGTGCCGGAAGAGAAGCAAAAAGAAGTCTTAGAGGATGGATATACGGAAAATGTTACAATTGCCGGTGTTCCTTTAGAGAAACTGCTCGTTGGACGGATCGTTCGCCTTGGCGAGGCGGAAGTGAAAATCATGTATGTTGGGAAGGAACAATACAAAGAGCATGGAAGGCCATATATAGTTAGTCGGGAAGGACGTTTTGGCCGTGTTGTAAAAGAAGGGCGTATCCTGGTTGGGGATTCAGTAGAATTGCTTTGATACTAACTTTTAATAAATATACCGTATTTTTTAAGGATGAAAGATGTTATCATGCCAAAGATCGTCAAAATTATGAGTGCAAAGAGATTGGTAAGAGGTTGGGATTGTATTTGAGGGGCAATATTCAATAAGGGCATAAAAAACCCCATGGAAGCAAACCCAACTGCATTCGCTGCAATGACACCTTTTAAAATGGCAAAATCCTTGCCGGTCATTTTTATAACGATAACTAATAGTATTGTTGTGCCAATGCCCAAAGCCATTGTTCCGACGATTCCTAAGAATATCCCAATAGGGGAATTAACTTGGCTCCAACTTAGAAAAACATCCGCAGCTATATTCCATGGAGATGTCAGAGGAATTCCCGAAGCGATAAGGATATAGGATAAGAAGCCCATAATAATTGTGCCAATAATTCCTGCAACGGTAGCAGCGCCAACAGGGTCTTTCATTTTTGGGTACCCCCAAATATTAAAATCTATTATTTAATATTTCTCTGTTTAAATACTTTTTATGTATCAAACTATGGGGAATTAGCATAATCATTTATTCCGTATGTTGGTAATAAAAGCGAACAAGTTCCCGTGCACAAAAGGAATGTGTAGGGAGCTTTTTTTTATTTGGACTTTTAAAGACATTGACAGTTATCAATATATAATATAATATATAAAACACATTGATATTTATCGATATATATAAACGAAATGGGGCGGTTTTCTTGGAAACAGATTATAAAAGCTTTGCTTTAGCCATGAAAGCATTATCTGATGAAACAAGAGTAAAAATATATGATATGTTAGCCAATGGGGAACTATGTGCCTGCAAAATTCTCGAAGAGTTCAACATAACTCAATCCACTCTTTCCTATCATATGAAGATCTTGTGCGATAGTGGTCTGGTCAATAGCAGGCGGGACGGTATATGGATGAGGTATTCTATCAATGAAAGCAACCTTGATGGCATTGCCGGTTTCTTTGATAACATCAGTAAAAAACTAAAATAGTTGCATTTAAACAAGTAAACAGAATGAAGGTGACTTAAATGGTATTCGAATGGTTAAACGACCAATTGCTTAGAATGGAATGGCTTTCTTATTTGGTGAAACTCCTGGTTGAGAACGTATTCGGTCTAAGTACCCAGGACCGCTTAGGCGGAGGACTCCACTTTTTTATCTATGACGTGATTAAAATATTTATTTTGCTTTCTGTTTTGATTTTCTTGATTTCGTATATACAGAGTTTTTTTCCTCCTGAAAGAACCAAAAAAATACTGGGACGCTTTAACGGTATTTCAGCCAATATCTTAGGTGCTCTGCTTGGCACGGTTACACCTTTTTGTTCCTGCTCTTCGATTCCGCTCTTTATTGGTTTTACCAGCGCGGGGCTTCCCATCGGAGTTACCTTCTCATTTTTAATATCTTCTCCTCTGGTGGATTTGGCTTCCGTGATTTTGATAGCAAGTATTTTTAATTGGACCACTGCCATTGCCTATGTCGTGGTTGGTCTGATTCTGGCCGTGATCGGCGGAACCGTGATTAGTAAAGCGAAGCTGGAAAAGTATGTAGAACCGTTTGTCTTCAATAATAAAATGCTGGAAGTTGAACAGGAGCAGTTGACAACCCGGGAAAGAATGGATTTTGCTAAAGATCAAGTTAGGGATATTGTGAGAAAAGTGTGGATATATATCCTAATAGGTGTTGGTATTGGGGCTGCAATTCACAACTTTATTCCAGAGAATGTTATTTCCTTGCTGCTGGGTCAGGACAAATGGTATTCTGTCTTATTAGCGACGTTAGTGGGAATCCCGATGTACGCGGATATTTTTGGAACGTTACCGATTGCCGAGGCTTTGGTAGCCAAGGGCGTTGGTTTGGGAACAGCATTATCGTTCATGATGGCCGTAACCGCATTGTCACTACCCTCTATGATCATGCTTAAAAAGGTGGTTAAAACAAAACTTCTAGTTGTATTCACAGGGGTTGTGGCCGTAGGTATCCTGATTATCGGTTATTTCTTCAATGCTTTCGGTTATTTGTTGATGTAGGGAAGCAAGCATAGAAATATATCAAAAAGCGGAAAGTCTCAGTAAATAACCTATTATAAAGATAAAAAAGGAGAGAAAAATATGTCCAAAACGTGGTATCCGGTTATTGATTATGAAAAATGTATAGAATGTGGGGCTTGCACCGATAAGTGCCAGCATGGGGTCTATAATCAGCAAAAAGCGCCGACTCCTGTTGTAGTCCAGCCTGAGAATTGCATTCATGGGTGTCATGGCTGTGGAGCACTTTGTCCTGAAGAAGCGATCAGTTATGTTGGGGAGAACAACAAGCAGAATAATTCCTGCGGCTGCGATTGTTCGGATGATAATGGTGGCTGCTGTGGATAGGCAAACGGGAAATGATTCTAATGATCGTGCCCGGAAAAATAGCAAAATAGCTAAAATTGTTGTGCCGCTGATCATTGTAATCATCGTTGCAGGCATTTGGATGGTCAAGAGTTCTCAGAAAACAGTCCAGCCGGGTATAGCAGATAATGCCGACTTTGCACTTCATGTAACTGATAAGTTGGACATTGAACAGTTAAAATCCTATGGAATACCGATTATTATCGACTTTGGAGCGGATTCCTGTGTGCCGTGCAAAGAAATGGCACCTGTCTTAAAAGAACTAAACGAAGAATTACGAGGAAAAGTAATTATTAGATTTGTTGATGTCTGGAAATATCAGGCGTTGGCTGAAGGATATCCCATTCGCGTTATCCCGACTCAGGTTTTTATTGACGCCAAGGGAAAACCCTATACCCCCAGTGATCCGGATGCCATGCAAATGAACCTCTATACTTTGCGTGATTCTAAAGAACATGTCTTTACCACCCATGAAGGCGGTATGACCAATGAACAGCTGCTCAACGTCATCCGGGAGATGGGGGTTAAGTGATGCAGGCACTGATTAATCAATGGCTGGAAGTTATTTCTTTGACTATCGCCTCAAATATGTGGATGGCTCCTTTGTTTGCTTTGTTGGCAGGGATTTTAACTTCTTTTACCCCTTGCGCCCTGGCGAGTGTACCGCTTGTCATCGGCTATGTCGGAGGGACGGCCAAGCAGAATCCGAAAAAAGCCTTTGGCCTGTCTGTCACCTTCGCGGTTGGCATGGCGGTTACGTTTACTGCGTTGGGGACAGCGGCTTCTCTTTTAGGGAAGATATTGCAGACAACAGGTTCCTGGTGGTACGTGCTGCTCGGCGTACTGATGCTGCTGATGGCGTTGCAAACGTGGGAAATCTTTAACTTCATTCCTTCCACCCATGCGCTGAGCAAAAATACCAGACGAGGATTTATTGGGGCATTTATTGCGGGAATCTTAGGCGGCTTTTTCTCTTCTCCTTGCGCAACCCCGGTCTTGATTGTCCTGCTTGCTATCGTAGCCAAAGAAGGAAATCTTTTATGGGGAGTACTGCTGCTCTTGTTGTATTCCGTCGGACATAGCTTTTTAGTTCTGATAGCCGGAACTTCCGTTGGTTTTGTCCAAAAGCTTTCAGCCACTAATGGCTATGGTACCGTAAGTAAAGTATTAAAGCTCTTAATGGGAACAATAATTCTATTGATTGCGTTTTATATGTTTTATTTAGGGTTTTAATTAAATTAGTGAAGGAGTTTTTAGATCGTGATTATTAAAATTTTAGGATCAGGCTGTAAAAATTGCGTTACTCTTACTGAAAATACCAGAGCTGCTTTGGCAGAAGCGGGAGTTGCTGCCGAAGTAATGAAAGTTACCGATATTCAAGACATCATGGCCTATGGTGTGATGTCCACGCCAGCCCTGGTTATTGATGAAAAGGTGGTATCTTTCGGAAAGGTTCTAAAGCCAAAAGAAATCGTCAAGATTTTAGAAACTGTGAGGTAAGGATAAATGTTTCCGGAAGAACTGTGGCTAAGGTATAGTCCCCAAATTAAAAACTATATCGGGAAAAAGGTAGCTGATCCGTATGGTGCGGAAGATATCCTGCAGGAGACAGCATTGCGGTTACAAAGAAATGCAGCCAAAATCCAAGAGATTACGAATGTAGAAGCTTGGCTATATCGAACTGCGCATAATCTGATTGTGGATTATTACCGAACCGCAAGAAAATATACTTTGACGGAAGATATTGGTGATATAGCCGATATAACTGATAGAGTAAATGTAGCTGGGCTAAATGACATCGGACAGGAAAACTACAATAAGGAAACGGCGCGGTGTTTGCTTAAAATGGTGGAATATTTGCCGGTAACTGATCAGGAAGCCATTATGGAATGCGATTATAAGGGGACTAAGCAAAAAATACTTGCGGAAAAATGGGGAATAAGCAGTTCAGGGAGCAAGAGCCGTGTCCAGCGGGCGCGAAAAAGATTAGCTGCGGTGATGCAAGGCTGCTGTGAAGTTCAAAAAGACCATGCCGGGAATATCATTGAGTTTAGAAATAAAGACAATCCTGGAACGGAGTTCTCCTGTTTAAAGTGTTAAAATAGTGCGCCCTTTTCTTTAGAGTGCCGTCTTAACTATTGAAACATGTTTAAAACAATATCATAAGGAGGCATGAAAATGAAAACACTGAAGATTGAATGGAAACACCTTGACGTAGAAGGAGAGACTTGTGACCGCTGTTATGATACCGGAGAGAATCTGGCTAATGAAGTGAAGCGATTAAACAGGGCCTTACAGCCAAAAGGTATTGAGGTCGAATGGATAGAAACCAAACTTGACAATACGCAGATTCCTCAATCGAATACCCTTCTCTTTAACGGAGTTCCTATTGAGGATATCTTAAATATTGAGGTCTCAGAGAACTACTGTGATTCCTGTACAACCTTGCTGGGAACCAAAACTTACTGCCGGATGGTAAAGTATGAAGGCAATGAGTATGAAGATATTCCAGCCAAAGCTATCCGACAGGCAGCTCTGAAAGTATTAGGAATGGAGGATGCAAAAACATTAGAAATACCTATGGCAAAAAAATCTTGCTGCAGCAGTGATAGCGGATGCTGCTGATACCAATTGAAATAAGATGGATTATTCGGGGGGCGAGAGCCCTCCTGTTTTATTAAATACTAATTATACAGACCGAGCTTCTTCACAAATAATAAGCCTTACTTGCAAAAAAATGTAAGTACAAGAATTTTAAATAGTTTACATATGATAAAAATATAGGATATAATAATCATATAACCGCATAAACGAATATGCAAATAGAAAGGAGTGAATAGATGAAAAATATTAATGATGTTCTCAAAGCATTAGCGGATGATACCCGCTTAAGGATCATTAACCTGCTGTATGAAAAAGAGCTTTGCGTATGTGATTTATACGAAGCATTAAATATAACCCAGACGAAAGCTTCGAGGCACTTGCAGTATTTAAAGCATGCCGGACTTGTAGAAGATAGGAAATCTGCGCAATGGATATATTATTCAATAAAAAGTGATGAATCATTAATATTTATAGACAATCTGGTCTTTAACAATTTAAGAAATTTAGAACAGTTTCAAAAGGATTTAGAAAAATTGACAGAATGGCTGAAACGAAAAAATACGGACTGTGACTAATAAAAAGCATATATATTTAGGAGGTTGCCAAAATGGAAAAGCCAAACAAAGCAAGGTTGTCATTTTTAGACAGGTTTTTGACGCTTTGGATATTTATTGCCATGGGTCTTGGTATTTTAGGGGGTAATCTATTCCCCAACCTGGCCGTGTCATTGGGGAAGTTTAGTACGGGGACGATTTCCTGGCCAATTGCTATCGGACTGATTGTGATGATGTATCCGCCTCTGGCCAAGGTAAGATATGAAGAGATTGGTAAGGTAGTACAAAATAAAAAGGTGTTTAGCTTTTCCTTGATTCAGAACTGGATTATCGGACCGATTTTAATGTTTGTTTTAGCAATTATATTTTTAAGAGATATGCCTGGTTTTGCAATTGGTCTGATTATTATTGGCTTAGCCCGTTGTATCGCCATGGTGATCGTCTGGAACACGCTGGCCAAAGGCGATAATGAATACTGTGCCGCCCTGGTTGCTCTCAATTCCATCTTCCAGATACTTTTATATTCGGTGTATATCTATCTTTTTGTGACGCTCATTCCAAAATGGCTGGGACTTTCCTGGGGCGGACAAATTGTCGACGCATCCATGTTGGATGTGGCCAAAAGTGTTCTGATTTATTTGGGAATTCCCTTTGCCGCCGGTTTTATTACCCGATTCGGGCTGATCAGAGCTAAAACAAGAGAATGGTACGAAAAAGTATTTATTCCCAAAATTTCTCCTTTAGCATTAATCGCCCTGCTGTATACGATCGTTATCATGTTTATTACCAAAGGGGAAGAAATCGTGACAAACCCGGTAGGGGTCGTTAGAATTGCTATTCCCTTATTGATCTATTTTGCATTGATGTTTTTTATCAGCTTTTATATGTCTTACAAGAGCGGTTTCAAATATGAGCAGACCGTGACCTTAGCCTTTACAGCGGCCAGCAATAATTTTGAGTTAGCGATTGCCGTCGCTGTAGCTGTCTTTGGTATTGCTTCCGATGTGGCTTTTGCCGCGGTGATTGGTCCTTTGGTGGAAGTACCGGTGATGATAGCCCTGGTGAATGCCGCGCTTGCCTTAAAACGCAAATATTATAATCAGCAAGGGTTACCAAGAAGTTATAAAGAAGGGGTATAAACAATGACGGAAAAGATGAAAGTGGCTTTTGTCTGTGTTCACAATTCCTGCCGATCCCAAATGGCAGAGGCTATAGCCAAGATAACAGTAGCGGAGAGCTTTGAAGCTTATTCGGCGGGTACGGAAATTAAGAATGAGATTAACCCGGACGCTGTAGCTGTGATCAAAGAATTATATAACGTGGACATGAACATGTCGCAAAAACCGAAACTTATATCGGATATCCCGCAGGTCGATATTGTCATTACCATGGGATGCAATGTGAACTGTCCTTTCGTGCCCTGTAAATACAGGGAAGACTGGGGTCTTGAAGACCCGACCGGGAAAGAAAAAACTGCATTTATCAAAACGGCTAAGATTATTGAAGAAAAAATACTGGATCTTAAAAGCAGAATAAATTCTTTAGCGTAATTCTTGTTAAGAATGGTCAAAAATTTGCATCCTTTTTTCATATCCTTCGTCTATATAAGTAAAATGTCTATAGGCAATAAAAAACTAAGGAAGTGATATGAATGACTGGTAACACAAATAATACAGACTGTTGTTCCTGTGGTTCGGGGTGTTGCGGAAGCTCACCGGAAAATATGGTTGATAAAAGAAGGATTGTTATCGACTTTTTATATCTGGATTTGAGTGTGTGTACACGCTGTCAGGGCACTGATTCAAGCCTTGACGAAGCTTTGACTGAAGTTTCAAAGGTACTTGAGGCGACGGGGGTTAATGTTGTTGTTAATAAGATCAATGTTCTCAGCGAAGAATTAGCAAACGCCCACAAGTTTGTCAGTTCACCAACGATTCGTATTAATGGACAGGATATTCAAATGGATGTCAAAGAAAGCCTTTGTGAATCTTGTGGAGATTTATGCGGTAATGAAGTAGAATGCCGTGTTTGGGTTTATCAAGGTAAGGAGTATACTGTGCCTCCAAAAGCAATGATAATGGAAGCAATTCTTAAAGAAGTATATGGGGAAGACAAGAGCAGCAATATCGCTGAACATGACTATGTTATGCCTGATAATCTAAAACAGTTTTATGCTGCTATGAAAAGCAATTCTTCTGGCTCAAAAAGCTGCTGCTAATGAACTCTTCTAAAAAGAAGTTGAGTATTATTGCAGACACGATAAAAGCATCAAAAGAATCACTTCGGAAAAGAAATCCCTGATGATACTTTTAATGAAACATAAGAGGTTGAGAGCATTTCTCAACCTCTTATGTTTCATTAAAATGTTTTAAATCAAATAGAAACAATTTAACAATAAAAAACACATTGACAAACATCGATATGTCGCTGATAATATAACATATCGATATCAATAGATATGAGGTGATAAATTGGAAAACAGGTATGAAAATAATGCAAAGGTATTTAAAGCGTTCTGCGATCCAAATCGATTAATGATTATTGAAATGCTGCAAAGTGGTGAGAAATGTGCTTGCAAAATATTGGAGGATCTTAATATCGGACAATCAACCTTGTCACATCATATGAAAATACTATGTGAATCAGGGCTTATCAGTAGTTGTCGCGTCGGAAAATGGACGCACTACTCACTAAATAAAGAAGGCTGTGAAACAGCAAAAAATATATTAACCGAGATTACAACTTAAAATTTGAAACAGGGGTTTAGGAGGAGGCGGCTGGTCCGCTGACTAAAAAGATGGAGAAAAAATGTTCTAACTGCGGGCTGGGAATTCCCCAGACTGATGGGCAAATAAGCTGTTTTAAGTACAGGACATTAAATAAGGCAGATGAAGATAGAACTTCTTGTCTATTTCATATTGAACCGGTGATTGAGGATGGTGTTCAATTACTGCCCATGCAACATTTGTTGTTAAAGGAAGTAGAAATAAAGCAGCATGGAATGAAAGGGCCTCTGGGAACAAACTAATTTTAATACTCAAATTCTTGATTAGTCACTATTGTTAATAACAGGCGGAGGAAATACAATGAATACAAAAAAAATACTATTAATACTTGGTTTAGCTGGATTTGTGGTTATGGCAGATAATTGGGTTGTATCACCGATCCTGCCTTCTATTTCTAAAGATATTGGAGTTGATATTGCTAGTTCCGCTCTGATTATAACTGCTTACATGGTGCCTTTTGGTCTTTTTCAATTGATTTTCGGTTATCTTGCCGATAAATTTGGCAAGAGGCAGGTTATCAGTATTTCCATGGTGTTTTTTACTGTCGCCACCGCTTTATGCGCCTTAGGGTCAGGATTAACCGATTTAGTTATTTACCGAGCGCTGACTGGAATCTTCGCAGCGTCAGTAATGCCAATATCCATGGCTTTAATCGGGGACATCTTTCCGGTGAATGAACGCCAGTCGGCAATTGGAACATTTTTAGGGATTTCTTTTTTAGGACAGGGTTTGAGCATGCTTCTTGGAGGATCTATCGCCTATTTTCTTAATTGGCGGGGTGTCTTTGCCGTCTATGCTTTATTGTCAGTTATTGTAACTGTGCTTTTGTTGACAACCGGCAGAAAAATACCTTCCAGTAAAAGTGAAACCAATCAAGTCTTAGCCCCATATATCAAACTTGTTACGAATCCTTTAAGTTTTAAAATATATCTTTTGGTACTCTTTGAAGGGTTTTTCTTGATGGGTATATTCTCTTTCCTGGGAGGATTTATCAAAACAACTTATGATTTTAATAACTTTTTAATTGGTTTAATTATGACTGTCTTTGGATTACTGGCTGTTACAGGCGGAAGAGTTTCCGGAAAGATTGCTTCTAAGGTTGGCCGCAAAAAGACGATCTTGCTTGGCCTGAGCTGTACATTTATTGGGAATCTGTTCTTTATCTTTTTAGGAAATATCTTAGGTATTTTCATCATTGGTGTTGGCCTATTAGGCTTTGGCCTGATGCTTGCTCATTCAACATTTTTAACGATTGCCACCGGATTCGCGGAAAAATCCAGGGGCGTGGCCATGTCTCTAGTGGCATTTTGCATGATGGGTGGAGGTGGACTGGGAACTGCGATTGGAAGCAATATAGTTAGCAACAGTAGTTATCTTACTTTGTTTTCCGTTTATGGAATAGGGTTGATTCTTTTGATTTTAGTAGTACTTTTAGTCAAAAAAAGTTTTAAGTTAAATAACGTAGAGTCTAAATAGCTGAAAAAATGTACCGGTTAATTCTTTGCCTTATTATATTAAAACACAAGTAATAAATATTCTGACAATAGTTGACATAAGCAACTAGATCCACATATAATATAGTTGATGATGTCAACTATTATTGTATGGTGGTGGTTAAATGGATGACAGGATTGTCGATATTTATAATTTGCTCCAAGAAATGTCTTGGCAATTTGGAGATCATGGATTTAACGGGGAATGCTGCGGGGATTTGTCTTTGGTTGAATATATGGCCTTAAAGAAAATTCTTAATAACAAAGATATTACTATTCAGGAGATTGGCGGTGCTTTGAATTTTACCAAAAGCGGCGCAACGCGGATTATTGATCGGCTGGAGCAAAAAGGTTATGTTTTGCGGGAACAATCTTCTGTTGATGGCCGGGTGTGTTGTGTAAATCTTACATCCAAAGGCACTAAGGTCATGACAGAAATAATCGAGAAGTATACGCAGTATATCCAGGATCTACTCCAAGAATTTGAGTCAGAGAAAATCGAAAGTATGCGGGATTCATTAGGGGACCTTGTCGAAGCAATAAAGAAAAAACCTTTTAAATCTTGTATTTGATTCAAATTGTTGTATCGGATTCAAAATGGAGGGGATGTCTATGAATTCGCTAATAGTAACCTTAAAGTATTTCATTACAATAATGGCTGAACTAACAGTTCTTTTTATTGCCATCAGTACGATTATCGCCCTGGCTTTAATGTATATCAATCAGGATAAACTAAAAAAATGGATGTCGGGTAAAGGCATACTTGGGAATCTCATGGCAGTACTATTTGGTGCTGTAACTCCATTTTGCGCCTGTTCCACAGTACCGATAACGCTTGGCTTTTTACAGGCAGGTATTCCTTTTGGTACCGTAATGTCCTTTGTTATAGCTTCACCTCTAATGGACCCTCTTGTGTTTTCACTGCTTACTGCTTTTATGGGTTGGAAAGTAGCTGTGGGATTTCTTGTCTTGACGTCTGCTTTTGCGATAATTTTTGGAATAATCCTTGAAAAACTGGGATGGGCTGATCAGGTGAAAAATGTCCGGATTAAGGGGTCAGGTTACCAAACGGAAGTAGAAGAAAAGCAATTCTCAGTCAGATTAAAAAAAGCTTTTTCAAAAGCCTGGGGTGATTATAAAGCTGTATTTATCTATATGATCATTGGGGTAGCAATTGGAGCAGCTATATACGGCTATATGCCTACGGATCTTCTAGCCAGAATCGCCAGCCCGGACAATCCGTTTGCAGTCTTAATAGCAGCTTTAATTGGAATGCCCCTCTATATAAGAGTTGAATCAGCCATTCCCATAGGTATCGCCTTGCTGGGAAAGGGTGTAAGCATTGGTGCAGTCGTCGCCTTTATTATCAGCGGAGCCGGTATTGCTATTCCTGAATTATCTATGCTTGCCAGTATGTTTAAGAAAAAAATAATTATTGCTTTTGTTGTGATTGTTTTTGTAATGGCTGTATTATCGGGATTGATTTTCAATATGCTTTCGTAAACATGTTAAAATAATTTAAAGTAAAGGGGTAATCATTTATGAAAAACGAAGAAGGAAAAAAAGGTCTGTTTGGTCGAATAATAGGTAGTAATAAAAGCAAAAAGGACTCTTGCTGCTGCAACTTTGAATTAGAAGAAATTCCTGCCGAAAACAATGAACAAAGTGGGGAACAAGCAAAAAAAGAAGAGGGTAATTCCTGCTGCAAATAAGGAGCTGTTTTATATTGGGCATGTATTTGGACAATGCCGCAACATCATTCCCAAAACCTAAAGCCGTTGCTCAAGTTGTGTATGATTTCATGACCGAGAATGGCTGTACATCGGGCCGCGGTGCTTATGAAAAAGCAATAGAAGCCGACAAGTTTGTTTATCAAACCCGTAAGGCTATAGCTGGTTTATTTCATTTCACTGATCCTAAAAAAGTCATCTTTACCTCCAATATCACAGAATCATTAAATCTGGCTATTCAAGGCATCCTAAAAGAAGGCGACCATGTCATTGTCAGCAGCGTGGAACACAATGGCGTATGGCGGTGCGTAAAAACTCTGGAAAGAGACAAAGGGATCACAATTTCTAAGATACCTTGTTCCAAAGACGGGTATACAAAAGCAGATGATATCAAAAACCTGATAAGAAAAAATACAGCTTTGGTGGTCATGACCCATGCTTCAAATGTTCTGGGAACGATTCAGCCAATTGCAGAAATTGGCCGTATATGCAGAAATAATAACATTCCATTTCTAGTTGATGCTGCTCAAACTGCGGGTGTACTTACGATAGATATAATCAATAATAATATTGATTTATTGGCTTTTACCGGGCACAAAGGTCTTCTTGGCCCCATGGGTACCGGAGGTCTTGTCATCAACTGGGATGGTGATATCCATCCGTTAAAATCTGGTGGTACCGGCGGTGATTCTGCTTATGAGTATCAGCCGGATTATTATCCAAACAAACTTGAAACCGGAACACTAAATGTTCCCGGTATTATCGGGCTGCATGAAGCTATAAAATTTGTTCAACAAGAGGGTTTGGATATTATACATAGGAAAGAAACTGAACTGATGGACTATGCCCTGAACCGACTGCAAGAAGTTGATAATATTACCATATATGGTCCTCAAGACAGCAGTAAGACCATAGGCGTTATCCCTTTTAATTTAAGGAATAAAACCTGTGAAAAAGTTGCTTATGAATTGGACCAAAATTATGGGATAATGATCCGCTCAGGCTTACATTGCGCTCCAAGTGCCCATCAATTAATAGGCACCGAGAAAACAGGTACGTGCAGAATTGGCATTGGTTACTTTAATGAAAAGAATGATATTGATCATTTGGTTGAAGCACTGAAAATAATCAGCAGTAATAAAAATGATTAGTAGCAATTAATAAGGGGGGCTTATTATTTACCTGGAAGATGTGCAAATCACATTTATTGAGCCATGTACTGCGGATATTGAAAAGATGAGGTTCAAGGCAAAATTTTCTAGAGATATTGCCGATATATTGCCATATTTAAACCGACGAATAAAATCCGGGCAATACAATGATCAGGCAAAAACTTTGACATATAATCAAGGGATTTTGATGATTACTATCCAGCCAGATATTTTATCTGTCGCCAAAATCGTCAATGAATCCGAAGCCTATGAAATGAGCGATGCTATAAAGGATCTGATTAACGAAACATATGATATGAAAGACGAGCTCACTCCTTTGTATAAGATGAGAAAAAAGCCATCAGCAATTGATATATATAAGTATTTGCCAAAGACAAATTGCAAGGTATGCGGGGAGCTCTCCTGTATGGCTTTCGCCGCCAAACTGATATCTACAACAAAGAGTATAGAGCAATGCTCACCACTCTATCAGCAAGATAAACAAGACAATTTAAACGAGATTATAGGACTTTTAAATTTTTAGTTTTTATCGGACATATCGTAAACTGTGTCCGTTTTTTTTCTTTAAGTTGTTTGATACAGGAGATTTATATGAATGAAATAGTAAACTTATTTAATATACTCGCTGATAAAACAAGACTGCGCATTTTATTATTGTTAATAAATCATGAATTGTGCGTTTGTGATATCTCTGAAGCTCTTGAAATGTCCCAACCCAGGGTTTCAAGGCAATTAGCTTTATTAAAACGGGCAAGATTGACAAAGGACAGAAGAGAGGGTAAGTGGATCTATTATAAAATAGAAGAAAACAATGATACATTACATTGTCTTCAAATACTTGAACTTATGACTGATTGGTTGAAAGATGATCATGAGGTCAGCAATGATAAAGCGATGTTAAATCAAATTTTATGTATGAAAGATAAGATAGGAAGTTGCTGTATATCATCTGGTGAAGAAACTATAGGAAAACAATTTCTGCTATAAGGAGGGTAATCCGTTTATTCATGGGGACAGAGAGTGGTTCGCTTCTATGACCTGAATAAACACATCATCGAAGTCGGCGAAAACATTAATATGGTTATAAAGCGTTTATAGACAGCGGTCTTTCTATTGAGGAAACGGCCGCTCGAATGGATGTTCCAATTGACTATATAAAATCATCTTTGGAATAGCACTACGAGAAAATTTAAAGATGCCAGAGCCCATTATATTCTGGTGTCTTTAAATTTTATAATTTAGATGCCATCAGGCAGGAGCACAAGAGGCTATGTTTTTCTTTTTTGAAAGCATAGCCTCTTGTGCTCCTGCCTGATGTAGCGAAAAAAGAATGGAGGAAATCAAAATGGCAAACGAAACAATGCGTATCTTTTTCCCTCTAAAGATCATCACTTACCCTCAAGGCGAGTATGGAATGGATGACAATCCGCTAGAGATTACTCCCGGAGAGCTGTGGCTTACGAGGATGCTATCCTCGCCGCCATCGCCAAAGAAAACCGTCTCTTTGAAAACGACCGAGGACTTGCCGAGTACATCCACGACGAAGTTCTCAACGAAAAGGTATATAGCCTGTATCCGTCAGTGGAGGTTGTCGATGGCGAGCTGTGGGGAGTCATGACAGCTGGGCTGAAAGATTCCCTCTCAGGAGAAGAAACCGCGGAGCTTCTTGACTTTGTGACTGGACAAAACAGTGACGGCTACGGCGAAGGACTCGAGCAGCGTCCCATCAAAACACCAGACGGTGAAATCTACATCAGCTTCGCATGTAAGAGGTCGTGGGTTCAAATCCAATCATCTCCACCATAATTTAAAAATTACGCAATATATATTCAATTACGAGCCTTCTAAGAGTTTTAGGGAGGCTCGTTTTACATATAATATGTGTTGAAACTGTCAAACAAACGGGGAACGGGACAATTATCTATATTATGGTATAATAACGGGGGAAGAACGGGGCTGGGCCCCCCGCGAGCTGCAAACTCGTTGGCCTGGCTGCAGAACAGTCGGGAGTCCGGTTCGATTCCGACTTCTTCCCTCCAATAATCGTTAAGGAGTGTCCAGATGGAGCAGGTAAGAGTGCGATTTGCCCCGAGCCCAACCGGCTATTTGCATATTGGCGGGGCAAGAACGGCGTTATTTAATTGGCTATTTGCACGGCAAAATAATGGAAAATTTGTTCTTCGCATTGAAGATACGGATAGTGCAAGGCTAAAAAAAGATTCTGTTGAGCAAATTCTCCATAGCCTCAAATGGCTGGGAATTGATTGGGATGAAGGCCCGGAACAGGGAGGCGATTATGGTCCCTATTACCAATCACAACGGCAAGAATTTTATACGGCTGCCGCAAAATATTTAATCGACAGTGGGAAGGCCTATTATTGCTTTTGCACAGAAGAAGAGCTGGAAGCAGAGCGGGAGAGCCAACGAAAAGAAGGAATACCGGTTGGCTATAGCGGGAAGTGCTGTAATATATCAGACGAGGAAGTTCAGGAACGACTAAAGCAGGGGTTAAAGCCGGTTATTCGTTTGAAGCTGCCTAAGTCCGGCCAAATCATCGTCGATGATATCATACGGGGATCAGTAAGTTTTAATTTTAACCAGTACGATGATTTTGTGATCGTAAAATCCAACGGCTCACCGGCGTATAATTTTGCTTGCGTCATTGATGACCACGCCATGCAGATCAGTCATGTGATCAGGGCGGAAGAACACTTGCCCAATACGCCCAAACAACAATTTATTTGTGGAGCAATGGAATACAAGGTTCCAAAGTTTGCGCATCTGTCCATGATTTTGGCTCCTGATCGCAGTAAATTAAGCAAACGACATGGCGCTACATCCGTGAGTGAATTTGAAGAGATGGGCTGTCTTCCCGAAGCACTCACGAATTATTTAACGCTTTTGGGTTGGTCTCCCTCAGAAGAACAAGGTGAGATTCTGACCCCGGAAGAGACGATACGTACCTTCTCTCTGGCAAAAGTCTCGAAGACAGCGGCAGTCTATGATTTGCCAAAGCTTAATTGGCTTAACGGTCAATATATTACAAAATATGACCTTGATAAACTCACGGATTGCGCTATGCCTTTTCTGATTAAAGAAGGTATTGTCTCGGAAATTGAAGCAGAGAATAAGCAGGATTATATCATGGCGGTTATCCAGGCTGTTCGGGAAAGAGTGAGAACATTACAAGAACTCCCTGAAGCTTGCAGGTATTTCTTCCAAAATATTGCGAACTACGAGGAAAAGGGAATCGAGAAGTATTTCAGGATAGAAAATGCAGCTTTTTTACTGACTAAAGGCCAAGAATGTCTGGCTCGGGTGGAGGACTTTACTATGGAGAAAACGGAAAAAGCCTATCGCGATTTGATTGAGGAGTTAAATATTAAGAGCGGTCAGCTTATTCATCCGACAAGACTCGCTTTGACCGGACGTACGGCAAGTCCCGGCTTATTTGATGTTATGGTATTGTTAGGAAAAGAAAGATGCTTGGACCGTCTTGAAAAAGCGATTAAATTGATTGAAGAGCTGTAGGAGGGGTTATAAATTGACAATTGGTCGAAGATGCAGCCCTAAAATGCTTGTGTTTTTTCAAACAAATCTATATAATAGGTTTATTGTGGCCCCATAGTCAAGCGGCCAAGACGCTGCCCTCTCAAGGCGGAAACAGGGGTTCGATTCCCCTTGGGGCTACCATCAATTACCTTATTAAAAATAATTGAAGAAATAGAATTCGACCATCTTTCAAGAAATAGAGAGATGGTTATATTTTTAGATACCAACAAAGGACATCTTAAAATAATAAAATGATATCTAAAAATTAACAATAGACATTAATACTGTTTTTACAAGATAGATATACTAAAATTGTCACAGAATGAAGTGCCGAAACAGCTTGGCAGGAGGTGAGAAAGTGCTTACAGGAGCAGAGCTTAGAAAAACCACAGAGCGCAGGAAATGAGAAATCGCTCATGAACCGGTGGTTCATATTATCTTAAAATACAATAGCGCAACGAGAGAATTACACCCTGGAGAGCCTTTCTTAACGAACTGGGGCTGTTGGTGTAATAACAACGACCGGTGCTGAAATTAATAGTTCAACCGGTTATAGGTGTATTGTATTTTAGGAGCCTAAGAAGTATTTAGGGTCCTTTTCGTTATGCTTAAATTCATTTGTAAAGGAGCAAAGTTAATGGCGTTAATCAAACTTAACATCAATGGACAGGAAGTTGAAGCACCGGCGGGAAGTACAGTACTCCAGGCAGCAGAATATGCTGGTATTGATATCCCCAGATTCTGTTATTCTCCGGATCTAAGCCTGCTGGGAGCATGCCGGATCTGTGTCGTCGAGATTGAGGGGATGCGCGGCATGCCAACATCGTGCACGACTCAGGCAGTATCGGGAATGATCGTGCGTACTGAATCACCGGAAGTTGTCCAAGCACGCAAAACAATTCTGGAGCTTATGCTTGCTAACCATCCAATGGATTGTCTGACCTGTGACAAAATGGGGGATTGCAAGCTGGCTGAATATGCCTATCGGTACGGCATTAAGGATACCCCATTTAAAGGAGAAAAACGCAATTATCCTATCGATCAAAGTGACCCATTCATTATTCGTGATCTGAATAAGTGCATTCTCTGTGGTTCCTGTGTCAGAGCATGCGAAGAAATAACGGGACAGGATAATCTTTCTTACATGTACCGGGGATTCGACGCGATGGCAACGACCGCCAATAATGTTCCCTATCTGGAATCTAATTGCGTTTTTTGCGGTCAATGTGTGACGGCATGTCCGACCGGAGCTCTGACTGAAAAGAGTATGTCCGGACAAGGTCGACGCTGGGAGTTTGAACGGGTCAGGACGACTTGCCCCTTCTGCGGCACCGGTTGCAATTATGATCTGGCAGTAAGAGAAGGCAAGGTTGTCGGCGTGCTCACCAGCCCCGATAATCCGGTGAACCAACGGGCCTTGTGTGTGAAAGGACGTTTTGGCTGGGATTTCATCTACAGTCCGAAACGCTTAACCAAACCGCTGATCAAAAAAAATGGCGAATTTGAAGAAGCAAGCTGGGATGAAGCTTATGATCTCATCAGTCAGCGTTTTAATGAGATAAAAGCAAAGTATGGTGCTAATTCCTTTGCGGCCTTAAGTTCGGCACGGTGTACGAATGAGACGAACTATCTTGTGCAAAAGTTTACGCGGGCGGTGATGGGCACAAACAATATTGATCACTGTGCCCGTACCTGTCATGCACCGTCTGTAGCGGGGCTGAATATTTCTTTCGGCAGCGGAGCAATGACCAATCCTATCCATGAAATACAAGATGAGGCCCAGCTTTTGCTGCTCATCGGCACAAATCCTACCGAATCCTACCCGGTTATCGGTTATAAGATGCGCCAGGCAGTCCGCCATGGCTGTAAGATGGTGGTATGTGATCCGCGCCGTACGGAGTTGGCGGAGGAAGCGGATATCTGGCTGCAGCAAAAGCATGGCACGGACATCCTGCTCCTCAACGGCTTAATGCATATTATTATTAAAGAAGGGCTGGAAGACAGGCAGTTTATTGTGGAACGCACTGAAAATTATGAGAATTTGAAGCAGGTTGTAGAACGATACACTCCGGAATATGTGTCTGAGCTGACCGGGGTCAGTATTGATGATCTGTATCGGGTGGCGCGTCTTTATGCCACAACGAATAAAGCGATGATCTTTTACTCCCTGGGGATTACCGAACACATCTGCGGCACTTTCAATGTCATGACCATTGCCAATCTGGCTATGCTGACAGGGCATGTGGGAAGGCCGGGAACAGGCGTATGCCCCATACGGGGGCAGAACAATGTCCAAGGTGCTTGCGATATGGGCGCTCTGCCCAATGGGTATTCCGGGTACCAGGAAGTCACTTCGGATGTCGTACGGGAAAAACATGAAAAGGCTTGGGGTGCTTCCCTGTCCAACAAGATGGGCTTGAAAATTCCTGAAATGTTTGCTGCTGCTCAGGAAGGAAGTATCAAGGCCATGTATATTCTGGGCGAAAACCCTGTATTAACAGATCCCGATGCCAACCATATTAAAGAAGCGCTGGCGAAGCTTGATTTCCTTGTCGTTCAGGAATTGTTTATGACGGAAACGGCGGCCTTTGCCGATGTCGTTCTTCCGGGTGCCAGTTACGCCGAGACCGACGGCACTTTCACCAATACGGAACGCCGTGTCCAGAGAGTGCGGAAAGCTATCGAACCCTTAGCCGGGCAGGCTGACTGGGAAACGATCTGCCACATGGTGAGTCATATGGGTTACCCCATGAACTATGATGATCCGAGTCAGATCTGGGATGAAATGTCCTCCTTATCGCCCTTGTTTGCCGGTATAAATTACGACCGTCTGGAGAGGGAATCTTTACAGTGGCCGTGTCCAAATACGGAGAATCCGGGGACTCCCTATTTACATGTCGGACAGTTTACGAGAGGGAAAGGATTGTTCCAGCCTTCCGAGCATATTCCGCCTGGAGAAATGCCTGATACGGAATACCCGATACTGCTGTGTACCGGCAGGGTTCTTCAGCACTACAATGTCACCACGCAAAATACGATTGGCATTAAAAGTGTTTGGGACAAAGAAATGACAGAGGTACATCCGCAGGAAGCGAAAGCATTGGGCCTAACTACCGGCGACAAGATGAAAGTAACTTCCCGCCGCGGTGAAGTGATAACCAATGTAAAAGTCACCGATCGCGTTCAACCTGGTGTGATTTGGATGTCTTTTCATTATTCCGAGACCCCGACAAATGAACTTACAAGTCCATTCGTATGTTCTATTGCAGGGACCGGAGAGTATAAAGTGTGTGCTGTAAAACTAGAGAAGGCCTAAAGACACGTGTTAAATTAAATTAGTATCAATAAGGAGTGATATATTATGGTAGGAATAACTGAACTTGCAGCTCAAAAAGTCAAAGAAGTGCTCAAAGCCCAGAATAAAGAAAATTCATTTATAAGACTGTATCTCGTAGGTGTAGGTTGTGGCGGTCCGAATTTCGGTATGGTTTTGGATGAATCAAAAACAGAGGACGATATTTTGGATGAAGGGTATGGTGTTTCAATACTCACAGATATTAAACTTGCTGATCATTTAGAGGGAGCCATTATAGACTATATAGAATCAGAAAATGGCGGTGGTTTTCAAATACGTACGGCAAAAGCCAATAATGGAGGAGACTGTGGCGGCTGCGGCTGTAATGGAAGTTGCAAATAAAGTCTTGCAAATAAAGTCAAATAAAGTAAATGGAATAACATTGTAAAGTATTTTAATAATTTTAAATGCTGTAATTGCGCCACTAGCTCAGCTGGTAGAGCATCCGACTCTTAATCGGCAGGTCCACGGTTCGATCCCGTGGTGGCGCACCATAATTCTTAATGAGGGTAACCCGACTTACTTTCTCAGATTATCTTAAACCAAGTTTGTCTGATTATTGAATAGTTTGGAAAAGATTTGTTGAGCAAAAACAGGGGCAAAAAAGTGCATTTTTTGCCCCTGTTTTTTGGACTGTTTTATAGATGACATCCGGTATTGGATGTCTTATTATCATAACATTCTTGTAATTCAGTGCCCATTAAATTGTTGACAGTTCTATATAACTTATATTTCCGCTACAATCTTACCCATGTCGCTTGTATCATACCCGCCAATATTTGCAAATTCATTTTTGAAAGCCGTAGAGCGAATGATATTCATCATTGTTTGGATTTCAAAAGTTTGAAAGTCCTCTTTCTTCACAACCAGATCATAGCGTTCTTTCTTAAGCGGGATAAATTCGATATTATCAACCTGTCTGGCAATCTTTTCGTTACCCACAGCCACATCAGCTTCGCCGCTGCTCACGGCACTGGCAACCGCTAAATGAGACTGGTTTTCTTTTTTGTACCCTCTGATTGCGCTCCCGTATATTCCGAGAAGCTTTAGATTCTCGTCTAGAAGAACTCTTGAACCGGCTCCGTGTTCCCTGTTGATCATGGTAATGTCATCGCGCCCAAAGTCTGCCCAACTGGTTATCCCTTTGGGATTTCCTTTAGACACATACAATCCCTGCATACGGCAGGCCAGATGAATAATTACTGTGGGAATCCCGGGAAGCAGTCTTTTAACATAAGGGACATTATACTGATCGGTATCGCTGTCCCATAAATGGGCGGAAGCAACATTGATCTTATTTTTATATAAAGAAACTAAACTGTCATAGCTCCCGATATACGCCCTGAGTGCCGGAATATTATGCAATCGCATATAGTTGGAAAGAATATCAAGAATCAAATCCTGACCGCAGATAATAAAACCGTCCTGTTTTTTCTCGATTCCCAATAAACTAAAATCGGATTTATCATTCGATGATGAATGAATAACAGACGGTCCTTTCTTGGAACGTGATATATAATCCTGTACATCGCTTTCCGTAAAGCGAACCTTTCTGCCAACTTTATAAGAAGTTATTTCGCCTTTTCTAATCAGGTCATAAATTGTACTCTTGCTTACATGAAGCATGTCGGCCACTTCTTGAGTTGACAGCGCTTTTTTTTCACTCATAGTCATCCTCCTAAACTTTAGTCGGCATCTAAAAAATAAACTAAATTATAAAATTCCGTAAAAAAACGTTGACCATATGTGCGAAAATGTACTAATATAGATATTAATTGCTTTTAGAAATGCATTATTGTCTTATTTCGTATTATATAGCACAATTTATCGAAAAGCAAGTGCGAAATAATATGAAACAACACATAAAGAAAAGGGATGGTTATGACTTATTTATATTTACTGCTTACTTTAGCAATTGGAACACTGGCGGGACTCCTCATTAACAAACTAAAGGTTCCCGGAGGGTTATTGGTCGGGGCCATTGCCGGAGCGGCATTATTAAACATCTGTTTTGACGCTGCGTATATGCCAAACCAGACAAAGTTATTGGTGCAAATAATTGCCGGTGCTTTCATTGGATGTTCTATGGAAAAGAGTGACGTGAAAAGACTTCCTAACATTATTAAACCGACCATTATTATGATTTCAGCACTGCTTGTCTTGAATTTGGTAGCGGGTGTGCTAATTCATTTGTCGAGCCCTTTAGATTTAGTTACATCCTTTATGTCCGTTGTTCCCGGTGGAATCAGCGATACGCCAATTATTGCCGCTGTCATGGGCGCGGATGGTTCAAAGGTCGCTGTCATGCAGATTGTACGTCAAGTACTGGGGATTGGGGTCTTTCCTCTATTGATCAGTACTTATGACAATAGAAGGAAAAAAACAGAAGAATTCGGTTTTAGAGAAGCCTATAAGGAAAAACGGCAAAAATCTAAAACAAAATCCTGGACAGCTTTAGTTTGCACATTGATTGTGGCTGCAATCTTTGGGTTGATAGGGAACAAGACAGGCATACCGGCAGGCGCTTTTGTCTTTTCAATTTTATCCGTGCTCATTTTGAAGCTCCGTTATGATTTTGCCTACATGCCCAAATGGTTAAAGAAATTTGCCCAGATTCTTAGCGGTTGTTATTTAGGCAGCACCATTGTTATGTCTGATGTGCTGGAGCTTCGATTTCTTTTGGTTCCGCTTTTCATCATTATAATTGGTTATATGGCAAATTGCTTTATTACAGGTTTCATACTGAGTAAGACCTGTGGTTTCACACGAAAAGAAGCAATGCTTATTACAACGCCTGCGGGTGCTTCAGACATGGCTCTAATTTCTTCAGATATGGGCGTGGAGAATACGGATGTCATCATCTTACAGATTCTTCGCGCAGTTATTGTTATGACATTCTTCCCGCAAATTATTAACTTGATCCTGTATTTTGTCGGTGGATAATTGGCGGATAAGAAGTAATTTTTTAAGATCAGGAGGGTTACGGTATGTCTATTAAAATCGCAATTAATGGTTTTGGGCGGATGGGAAGGCTGGCGTTTCGACAGTTATTTGATGCGGATGGCTACGAAATTGTGGCAGTGAATGATTTAACGGATTCAGAAATGCTGGCCTACCTTTTAAAATATGATACGACGCAGGGCACATACCAATATGCGGATAACGTAAAGGCAGATGAAAATCATCTTGTTGTCAACGACAGAAAGATTAATGTCTATAGTGAGGTTGAGGCTTCCAAGCTACCCTGGAAACAATTGGGCGTAGATATTGTGCTTGAATGTTCCGGTGCTTACTTATCAAAAGAAAAAGCGCATTCGCATATTGTTGCGGGAGCAAAGAGGGTAGTCATTTCAGCTCCGGCTGGCAATGACATACCAACGGTTGTCTATGGTGTCAATGAACAAATCTTGACATCGGAAGACACAATTATATCCGCAGCATCCTGTTCCACAAACGCGCTAGCTCCAATGGTAAGAGCATTGAATGATTATGCGCCGGTCCAAAGCGGCATCATGACGGTTATCCATGGCTTTACAAATACCCAGATGCTGTTGGATGCGCCGCAGAAAAAGGGAAATTTCCGAAGGTCACGTGCGGCATCAACCAATATTATTCCTACTACTGCTGAAGCAGCTAAAGCGGTTGGTGGAGTTATTCCGGAACTGGACGGAAAACTTACGGGATCAGCTGTAAGGGTTCCTGTTCCCGTAGGGTGTTATCTTACACTTGCCGCTGTCGTTCAAGGGAACGGTATTACGGAGAAAAAGATCAATACCGCCATGCAAGAAGCTTCTTCCGAGTGGTTTGGCTATACGGAGGAAGAATATGTCTCTTCCGATATTGTCGGCATGACCTATGCTTCGCTATTTGATGCCACTCAGACATTGGTCAGCAAAGCCGGAGAAAATACGTATCAGGTCAGAGTTGCCGCTTGGTTTGACAATGAAAACTCTTTTGTAAGTCAAATGGTAAGAACAACTAAGTATTTAGCGAAATTAAACAAATTAACCGGATAATCATTTAGCTGACTGATAACAGAATGTTAGATAAGAATAGTAGGAATATATGGAAAATTTCAGTAACATCCCACTATGCTTATTCTAAAATTATATATTATCTCCGAGCCGGTTGGCCTAAAGTATACATGGTTACCGGCCAGGGCCTTGAGCCCTCGGGGTATGTCCGGAAACGGATATGCCTTCCCACTGAAAAGGAGGTGGTAATCTAAGTCATTCAGACCGGCAACGGTGCTGTTATATTTCAGATAGGGTGTTCTCTAAACAATGGGAAAACGTAGGGATACCCGACAATGCATTTACCAATGAAAAGGAGAAAGACTATGAACAGAAAATTGATTGCAAGTGTTTTGATGCTAATTGTTTTAATCGCTACGCTGACCGGCTGTAATTCAACAGCGTCTACGCCAAAAGATACGGCGGATAACACGGCGGCAAAAAAAACAGGCGTAAAAATCACAGTGGCAGCCGCAGCCGATTTAGCTCTTGCTTTTAAAGAAATTGGCGATTTATACGAAAAAACCACAGGCAATGAAGCGGAAATCACTTTCTCGTCCTCAGGAACAGCCAGAGAGCAGATTGCCAACGGCGCGCCTTATGATGTCTATGCCTCGGCCAACGTCAAGTATGTGGATGACTTGATCGCCCAGGACAAAATTATTGCCGACAGCAAAGAATTGTACGCCATAGGCCGGGTAGGCGCGGCAACCCTCAAAAGCAGTTCGCTTCAGGTTAAGGAAGCCAGCGATTTATTGAAACCGGAGTTCAAGAAAATAGCCATTGCCAATCCGGATCATGCCCCCTATGGTGTGGCGGCCAAGGAAGCCTTGGAATCCATGGGTTTATGGGATCAGCTTAAAGACAAATTGGTTTATGCCAAAGATATTCAGGACACGTTAACAATGATTAAAACAGGCAATGTCGAGGCAGGTTTTATCTCCTTGTCGGTGGTTAACAAAGACGAGGTCAACTTCCTGCTCTTTGATGATAAGCTTCATAACCCTTTAAAACAAGCAATCGCTGTTGTGAAAACGACGCAGCACGAACAAGAGGCCAGAGATTTTATCAAATTTGTGAATGGGGAGCAGGGCAGAGAGATCATGAAAAAGTATGGTTTTGTTCTGCCGGGTGAAGTCTAAAACAATGGATAATATCGATCTTTTTCCGCTCTTTTTATCCTTTCGGGTGGCATTAACCGCGACCTTAATTGGCATTGTCTGCGGTCTGCCCTTAGCCTATCTATTAGTTCGCCGTCAAGGGAGATTATCCGATTTTATTGATACGCTGACCAATCTTCCTGTAGTCTTGCCGCCGACCGTTCTGGGCTATTATCTGCTCGTCTTATTGGGACGCAGCTCTTGGATAGGCAGGTTTCTGGAAGAACAGTTCAATATCATGATAGTATTTACGACGACAGGGGCGGTTATTGCCGCCACTGTCGTTTCCATCCCTTATATGATCAAATCATCAAGAGCCGCACTCGCGGAAATCAATGAGGATTACATAAACGCTGCCAGGCTTTTGGGAAGATCCGAACTCAATATATTTGCGACGATTATGGTTCCAATTGCGTGGCGGGGCATTATCTCCGGCATTACCATGTCCTTTGCCAGGGCTCTGGGGGACTTTGGCACAACACTGATGGTCGCCGGTAGTATACCTGGTAAAACGCTTACCATGCCGATTGCCATCTATGACTCTTTGCAGGCCGGAAATTATGATATGGCCAATTTCCTTGTGCTGATCATGACCACGGTGGCCTTCGCGGTCTTATATATTGTCAACAGGTTGGAAAAACGGATCAAGAAGGGGTGAGGCAAGATGTTGGAGGTTACTATAGAAAAAACACTGGGTAATTTTACGCTGCAATCCTCTTTTAGCAGCGGCAATGGTGTTTTGGGGATACTCGGCTCATCAGGCTGCGGCAAGAGTCTGACTTTAAAATGCGTTGCGGGGCTCTATACGCCGGACAAAGGCACAATAAGACTTAACGGCAAAGAATTGTTCAATACAGAAACAAAAGTCAATGTTCTTCCCCGCCATCGGAATATCGGGTATGTATTTCAGAATTATGCCTTATTTCCGCATCTTACCGTTTATAAAAATATAGCCTATGGCGTCCAGCACCTGGATAAAAACAAACGTCATGAATTAGTTACGGAAATGATCGGCAAAATGCAGCTAAGCGGCCACGAAAAACAATACCCGTCCCAACTGTCGGGAGGGCAGCAGCAGCGGGTGGCTTTAGCCCGGACCCTGATCAACGAGCCGGAACTATTGCTGTTGGATGAGCCGTTTTCCGCCTTGGACAGTCATGTCAAGCAGATCCTGGAAAAGGAATTATTAAGTATTATTAAAAAGAATTATCATGGCATTGTACTTTTGGTTACGCATAATATTGAAGAAGCCTACCGTCTGTGTGACCGGATCTTGGTCGTGGATAAAGGGAAATCAATTCAAATCGGGGATAAGGAAGAAATTATTCGTTCTCCAGCGACAGTATCGGCTGCCAGAATTACTGGCTGCAAAAATTTCTTTGAAGTGGATGTTATTGGCGAAGAAGAAGGATATTTAAAGGTAAAATCCGAGAGTTTTTGCTTGAGAACAGCCAAAAGGAATAGTCGATTTTCAAAGAATATGATGGCGGGAATACGCGCTCATGATCTCAGGATATTACCGAATAAAATCGGAACCGCCAACACCTTTGAATGTCAGACTATAGATAAAATCGAGGGTATAGTATCCACGATATTGATTGTTGACTGCCAGGGAAAAACTTTGCAGGTGGAAATACCGAATAATGATTTTCATTGTTTAGCCCACTCTAAGGAACAAAAATTATGGCTTTATTTTCCTGAGGATAAGATTTTTTTAATGGATAAGGAACATAAGCACCGCTTAATTTAAATAAAAAGTAGCTTATAGCGTAATCGGACAGGTGATTTCTGCCTTGCCGAATTCGATAATATTTAAGTTGAGAGCAAAAACCATACCAGAGGGCCTTCGGTACTGGAATCACTTGGACTAAGTCGAGATTTAGCTGACAGCGCCCTTCGGGTAAGTTTTTCGCCGATGAACACCCTGAATGATATTGATGCATTAATTGAAACGATTATCAAATTTATGTTAAAGCATCGTCATTAATTTGGTGTAAATGCCGGTTAATTTGTATAAAAATATTGATTAAATATTGCAGTAGGAATAACATATGGTGCAGATGGTTGATAAGGAATATAATCTATGTACGGCTTAGATGCCGATATTTTTATTTCTTTAAGGGGTTTAAATGTTAAAGTACCGACTCGAAATTCAATTAGAAAAAGCGAAAGACCACGCCCGAAAGCTTAAGAAAGAAGTATTGGCCATATATCTTGCGTGCAAGAGAAAGGATGTTCCTTGGTATGCCAAGATTATTCCGGTTCTGGTTGTAGGATATGCTCTTAGCCCTATTGACCTTATCCCTGATTTTATACCAGTATTGGGCTACCTTTACGATCTTATCCTTGTGCCGCTTGGTATTGCCCTAGCAATTAAGCTGATACCCAAAGACAAGTTAGATGAATGTCGGTCACAGGCAGAAGAGACTTTTAAAAACGGGAAACCGAAAAATTGGGTGGCAGGCTTAATCATAATCCTATTATGGTTTCTCCTTGGCGCTTGGATAGTTGTAAAGTTTTTTGGAACGTATAGCTTTAATGAAATAAGTATTTCGAATCTATATTTTTTATTTTGTGGTAGCTTTTTAGCCGCTGCCATCTCAGGGGCAGCTGGTTTTGGAGGAGCTTTGCTTCTATTGCCTTTGCTGACATACACCATTGGAACAACAATGGCTGTGCCCGTTTTAACCTTAGCTCAGCTTATCGGAAACCTTTCAAGAGTTTCAATAGGATTCAGGCAAATCAAATGGAAGCCGGTTCTGATATTTATTGTTGGAGCAGTACCTGCGGCAATAGTAGGAGCATGCTTCTTTGCCATTGTTCCCACGGATATAATAACCCGTCTTATCGGTGGTTCGATAATTGTTTTTGTTGTCTTAAAGTATTTTAAACTTATTCAATTCAAGTCAGGAAACATTACTATGGTTTGCGGCGGGGTCTTGGTCGGCTTACTGTCAGGATTAGTTGGCAGTGCCGGGCCGATGGGAGCAGCAATTTTTCTATCCTTGAACCTGCCTCCCGTAGCTTATATTGCCAGCGAAGCGGTTACAGCAACTGCAATGCATATAGTAAAAACAATAGTTTACCAAAAGTATATCGGTATTGGAATGAAGGAAGTGGCCTTAGGTTTATTTATGGGAGTCGGCATGATCATAGGTACTTGGGCCGGTAAAAAATTTATAGAGAATATGCCCAAAGAAAAGTTTATCAAGTTTGTCGGTGTACTTTTATGCCTTGTTGGACTACAGATGATTGTTTTTGGTTAAACACAAAAAAAATAAATAATTTTGTCAAAGTAATACGCCAATTTTGTTCTTAATAATTTAAATAAACTAAAATTAGTATTCACTTGTACAATTTATTGCTTCTTTCCCATATTTGTGGATGTCAACATCCACAGTAAAAATCAATCCTTTAGGGACTATTTTGCACAGCTCCGGTATAATAGCTTCAATTTTTGAGGAGCAATCTATTGTTTCGATAACCATGGGTAAATCGGAAGACAGCTCCAGTATTTTGGCGCTTTTGAGTACTTTATCCTGACCATAGCCCAGAACACCTCGGGAAACTGTTGCTCCGCCGATTCCTTTTTCTCTTAACCAATAAACGAGATACTGATAGAGTGTTTTGTTTTCAAATTTTTCACTCTCACCGACATAAATCTTCAATAATTTCCCTTTTTCCAACATGATTTGTCCTCCAGTCTTAAATAAGGCGGGCGAGGCCCATACCTAGAAATACACCAAAGAAACCGATGATAATACTAACCAGTGTATAAATGCCAGCGGTCAAAATATTACCATCCTTGATCAGCATAATTGTCTCATAGCCAAAGGTTGAAAAGGTAGTAAAAGCGCCTAAAAAACCGACAGTGAGTGCCAATCGAATTTCCGGACTTATTGTTAGTTTGTCCAGGAACAAGGTGTTGAGCAGTCCTAATAAGAATGCTCCGGCGATATTAATTATAAAGGTGTGTAAAGGAAAGTCATGAGTCCATTTGTTAGATATCCACATTCCGAGCCCATAACGGGCCACAGCACCAATAGCGCCACCAAAAGCAACCGATAAGAAATTCATCATGATGCATCTTATACTAATTTGCGTATAAATTATTAGATACAATCCAATCCCAGCCAGTAATGCTTTTTACCCTTAAGTGATTATTTTCTAGACTTGCAAGTGTGTCACACAGTCTTAATTCCACGTGTT